>JAGOIY010000032.1:10661-16742 GCA_017995405.1 Candidatus Cloacimonadota bacterium | reverse complement strand
TCCGGCACATCCACAGAGGCAAGGCTATTATCATTCTGGGACCGCGTCAATGCGGAAAGACCACCCTGCTCAGGTCTCTATCGTCTCGCAGCGTGGATGTATTGATGTTGAATTGTGACGAGATAAATGACCGTCAGGCTCTCGAAAATCAATCAATTAAAGAGCTTACGGCTGTAGTGGGCAAGGCAAAAGTGGTGCTGATCGATGAAGCGCAGCGGGTGCAGAACATCGGAATCAGCCTTAAGATCCTGGTGGATAACCTGCCAGGGCTTCAGATCATAGCTACCGGTTCTTCTTCGTTCGAACTAAGCAACCGAATCAACGAACCTCTGACCGGAAGAAAATACGAGTATCACCTGCATCCTTTTTCACAGCAAGAACTTGCTGCTCATTTTGGAAACTGGGACGAGCATAAGGATCTGACCCGACGACTGGTTTATGGCGCTTATCCTGATATTGTCAGACATCCTGAAGAAGCCGAAGACCTACTCAGAACGCTTGTAGGCAGCTATCTCTTCAAAGACGTATTCATCTACCAGGACCTCCGCAAACCAGAACTCCTGACCCGTCTTCTAAAAGCCCTGGCCCTCCAGATCGGCTCGGAAGTATCATACACGGAACTGGCCCAGATCACCATGACAGACCATCAGACCGTGCAACGTTATATGCACCTTTTGGAAAACGCGTTTATCATCTTCCGCCTCTACAACTACAGCTCTAACCAGCGTAACGAGATCAAAAACAGCCGCAAGGTCTATTTCTGGGATAATGGAGTGCGAAACAGCCTGGCCTCGGATTTCCGCTCCTGTGACAACAGGCCAGATATAGGTAAGTTGTGGGAAAACTACCTCGTATCCGAGAGACTTAAATATCTGATGAACAATCGCATCCATCGATCCAGCCACTTCTGGCGTAACGTCAACCAAAGCGAGATAGATTATCTGGAAGCCTATGAGGACAAGCTGGATGCCTGGGAGATCAAATGGAATCCCAAGCGGAGGATATCCTCGCTTGCTTTCCGCAATCAGTATCCCAAAGCCGTGGTTTCCAGAGTGGATAGAGATAACTATCGGGAATTTATCTCGTAACGCGTGCGATAAATCTCCCGTTCCGGGATTGAGGTCCCTGCCGGGAACATTTCCCCGTAAGAGACGGATTTTCCCCTTGACGTTTTTCGCGCCACACGGCAACAGGTAAAATAGTTTAACACTCTTGCCCCTCAGACGGATATGGGGCACAGAGCAAAATCTTCTGCAGGAGTTAGATATGCAAAAGCACAAGGATCTTGACAAGCTTCACAAACACTACAGCTCTTTGCTCACAGCCTCAAAAAACCACAACATCCTCCTGGGTGAAGCCTCTGCCCAGGGAATTCTGGATCTTGAAGCAGGTTTTTGGGAGCGGGTAAACACCTATCTGGAAGCAGTAAAAACCGAAATCAACGGCTTGAAGGAACTCTACACCGACAGCGATGACTACACTGCCAGACTGGCCGAGCTTCTAACTGCCCGGTCGATCCCTCTGGAGCGGGAAGGCAGCAGTATCGATATAGGCCCCATAAACATCAGCGCGAATGTGGAAGACTACTTTATCCAAATCAAGATCGGACGCAAGAAACAGCAAATCACAGATTTGGAGCCAACCAAAGTGGTCAAACTGATAGAGACCCTTTATAAAAGACTCAACAGTTCCTTCAATGCCTCCGCGTTCTTTAAACGCCTGCAAAAGGCTTACGACTTTGCCAATACCCGCATGTATGCCTGCCGCGAACCCAAGTACGGCTACAGCGTTGCCCTCAAAGATCTGTTTGATCTCTTTGCTCTTTCTCCGGCCGCGGCAGATTATAAACTGGAAAACTTCCTCTGGGACCTCGGGCGCCTTTACAGCTACGGGGCTAGCTATGATAAATACAGGATCGAGCTTGGTTTTAGCAGAGACGTCCGGAAGATGTATCTGATCCGTACCGCTTCAGGTGATACCATTAAAGCTTCCACGCTCACAATCCATCTCATCGCCGAAGATGAATAAGCCCAGCCAGTCCGATCTGGAGTTACTGCGGGAGGGCAATCCTCCCCGTGACCCGGAGCTTTTAAGGCATCTGACCGTCAACAATGAATGGCTGCAAGTGATGAAGGATTACTGCCTGGACCAAGTGGTCGCGGCTGGAGGCAGCAAGGTGAAAATCCTCTTTGGCAGCAGCGGTACCGGCAAGAGCCATTTCATCAACGATATCCGCGTATCAGCTGAAGAGCGGGGGTTTTACGCGATCAGCATCGACCTGGCCAGGACCGGATACAGACTGACCGATGCCGTGGCCTTGTATCGTGCCTTGGCAGCCGATCTTGATCTGGACGCATTGGAACAAGCCCTCGGGGCTCTGTTGTTGAAGCATCTTGGCTATGAACCCAATCAATGGGAAGAGCATGGCGGCAGCTTATCAGACTTCCTGTGTGAATATGAAGGAGCTGATCTTCCAGAAGCCCGCAAACATATCAGGACCTGTATCCACGAGATTGTCAACCCCCTCGAACTGGACTTTGCCTTTAGAAAATTCCTCCACTCTTTTATGGAGGCAGTGGCGGAAAGGGATAAAGACTTCAAGGACATCGCCAAAGCGTGGCTGCGGGGAGAAAAGGTTGAGCGCACCAATAAGTCCGCCACCCGCCTCTACGAAACGCTTGCCCGTCATAATGCCCGCGGCTGGACTTACTCCCTTACTGAGATTATCAAGCTGATGGGGTATAAAGGAGTGTTGCTGCTCATCGACCAATTTGAGGCCATTTTGCCCCAATCGGAAGCGCTGGTGCATTATACGCCTCTCAAACGCAAGGATATCTATGAGTTTTTGCGGCAGCTGATAGACGATCTGGATTTCTTCAAAAACATCCTGGTGATCGTGTGCGGAGATAAGACTATCATCGAAGACGAGAAAAACGGACTGCAAAGCTATCACGCCCTCTGGATGAGGATTCAACCCGGGTTCGAGCAACAACCCCGCTTGAATGTCTATGCCGACCTGATTGACGCCGATCTCATCTACCGGGACTTGATCAGCGCAAGCGATCTGGAATCTTTGAGGGTTAAACTCAGGGAACTGGGTGTCTGGGATCAAGATGGCGAAGCAAAAGCAAAGACGCAGACGGCAGACACTTATGCCAATTTCAGACAGTTCGTTACGATGTCCGGGACCGGATTCTGGGGAGGGTGACATGGAACAGAACCATATCGACAAACAAAGCAGCATCATGGTGTTGGAAGCCATTCGGGCGGGAATTCCATCCCGGGAACTGGTAGGGCAGTTGCCAGATCTCAGACAGAAGCAGCTTAGCACCATAGACGAAGACCTCCAAAGCCTGGAAGCTGGAAAGGCGGTCAAGGGCAGAGTGCTGTGGGGCGAATACGGACAGGGCAAGACCCACTTTCTAAAACAGGTGGAAAAGCATATCCTGGCCAAGGGTTACGCCGTGAGCTACATCAGTTTGAGCCCTGATCTGGGTTTAAACAACTTCACATCCTTCTTCCCTGCTCTGGCTTCGAGAGTTATCACCCAGGACGCTCAGATCCCCGGTCTGCTCAATAAGCTCCTCGATTATCGCTTTCCTCCTCAGAAATGGGATGAACTGCTGGATAGTAAGGATAAGCTGAGCCATCCCCTCCCCCTTCTGATCTTCGAGAGCTTTCAAAACCACGATTCCAGGGAAATGATCGTTCTTTACAACAGCCTGATGGGCAAAAAAGAGAATCTCACCTTTGCCAAACATCTGGTCAAGCAAGACCGGAAATATGAGTTTCAGGCCATGCCAAAGTTTTTGCTGAGGGACCATTACAAGGCATTTATGGAGTTCTTACCCTTGCTGATACAGGCCCTGGGCTACAAAGGCTGGGTGCTGCTCATCGATGAACTTGAGATAATTGGCCGCATGGGCAGAGTGAGCCGCCTGAATTCCTACCGCAACCTATCCTGGCTGCTCAGGCTGGGGTCTGAACACCGGCTGCCGGTCTACACCCTGGCCGCGTCAGCTAAATCCTTGCAAGAAGAGGTGTTTTGGGGAGTCAAGAAGCACGACGCGAACGATATGCCCCGCCTGGCCATGGAGCGCGGAGATGAAGCTACCTACAAGCTGTTGTTGGATTTTTTCAGCCAGATTACCGATGACAGAGGATTGGTCCTCAAGCAGGAAAGCGTCGCCAAACTCACACCCCTTTTAGATGCCCTCCTCGAGGTACATCAAATCGCCATTCCCTGGCGGCATGAACCGCCGAACCGCATGGTGATCGACTTCCTCAAGCGGGTGGACCCACGCATGAAGCCTATCCGTCAGACGATTAGAATGTTTATCGAGACCCTCGATATCTACTCTGTATATGGAGAGGTCCCTGGAAAATTCAAAGAGAAACTGATGGAACTATATGATTTTGACGATACGATCGGTGAGAACGGAGATGATGATCCCCCGGCCAGAGGATTTGAGGAAACTCCTCTGCGGGATATGTTTGAATCATAAACGATAGTGGAAAGCCAAATCCCCAGCTCCCAACTTCCCGTCGTGGACCTGGATGACAAGATCAAGCGCGTCTTCCCCCTGGAATCCGTCCTCAAGGACCCAGCTTCCCAGGCCATCTTCGCGGGACGCAACCTGCCTTCCTATATCAAGGACTGGCTGATCAAGTGCTTCACCCGTTTTGATGAATTTGACGCGGAAGCCTGCGCGGAATTCATGAATGAGAAGTTCCCTCCCCGCGGTCCGGGTTTTAGACGCAGGCTCCTGCAGAGCAGCGGTCCTATCCAGATATTCTCACGCCTCATCATCAACACCGATCTGATGAGGGGCCAGATGAACTTTGCCATTCCTGATCTGGGGATCAGCTCGCGGGAAGGCGTCGTGTCCATGTGGATGGAGCAGGAGAAGCTGGAACGTCTGCACGAAGGTGAGGTCTGGGGAGTGATGACCCTGCTGTATGTGCGCCCAGGTGATAACAGCGCCGGATATGTGGAACTGATTGACTTCCGTCCCTTTGAGCCTTACCGGGTGGAACTGAGTTATTATCTGGAGGCCAGGGAGCAGTTTGGCATCCATGAGTGGATCGACCTGCTGATCCGCAGTATGGAGGTAAATCCTGACTACCGGGGGCCGGATGGCAAGCTGGAATTCACTCTCAACAAAAAGCTTACCATGATCTCGCGCCTGCTGGTGCACGTGGAGCCTAATCTCAATCTGATCGAGCTGGCCCCCAAAGGAACAGGCAAATCCTACCTCTTCAACAACCTATCCAAGTATGGCTGGACCGTGAGCGGCGGCTTCGTCTCCCGGGCGGGGATTTTCTACAACCTCAGCACCAGAACTCCCGGGATTATCAACAACTACGACTTCCTGGCCCTCGACGAGGTGGAGACGCTCAAGTTTGCCAACGATCAGGACATCCTGGGCGCTTTCAAGAATTATCTGGAAAACGGCAGGGTGGTGGTGGGCCACTATAAAAACGTTTCGGACTGCGGTCTGATGCTATTGGGCAATATCGCTCTGGACCGCAAACTCAAGCCCAGATATGAGGATTTCTTTCGCCATCTGCCCGAGTTTTTCCATTCCTCAGCCCTGGTGGACCGCATTCACGGTTTCATCCCCGGCTGGGTGCTGTTCCGCTTTACCGAAGACCTCAAGCTGCGTGGCTATGCGCTCAATACCGAATACTTTTCAGAGGTGCTGCACCTGCTAAGGGTGGAACCATCTTATTCCCAACTGGTTAAGGAAGCCCTGGATATTCCGCGCCATGCCGACACGCGTGATACCAAAGCTGTGATCAAGCTCTGCACTGGAATGCTCAAACTGCTCTATCCGCATGCCTGCAGCCTGGAAGACATTCCACGGGAGGAGTTTGAGCAGCTGATCCTGGCACCGGCTTTGAGGGCCAGGGGCATTATCCGTCAGCAACTTAGCGTCCTGGATCCTGAGTTTAACCCTGAGCTGCCGGACATCACTATCAGCCAAACATATCCGGTCTGACTGCGCGTTAGCTATAAGGCGGGTTCTGCATAGATACACTGAGGGGCTCATCTGTGGAAGATAGTAGAGCAGGCATATA
>JAGOIY010000032.1:0-10561 GCA_017995405.1 Candidatus Cloacimonadota bacterium | reverse complement strand
AAAAACCGGTCGCGGCAGAGCTGTAGTCTGTGCCGCGACCGTTTGCGAAGGTGTTTCCACCCTCTCAATATACGATGACAACTACTTCATCATGATCATCTTATAGAACTTGCTATAGCCGTCGGCCTCCAGTTTGTAGAGGTAGATTCCAGAGCCCAGGACTCTTCCGGAGGAGTCTTTGCCATCCCAGGGAAGCATGTGCCGTCCGGCTGTCATAGGCCCATTATGCAGGGTGCGAACCTTCTGGCCGCGGGAGTTGTAAATTTCCAGCTTGACTCGCCCATCCTGTTTGAGCCAGAAGACGATCTGGGTGTTGGGGTTAAAGGGATTGGGATAGTTTCCCAGCAGCTTGGTGACGGTTGGAATGGGTGGATTGAGGTCCACTGGCAGGATATCGGTGAAGGTCGCTTGCGCTTCCAGTTCTCCAAATACGGCGATGACAGCCCAGAGGAAATCCCCTTCCATCAGATCGCCGTGGATGCTATCCACGATACTGGTGGAATCGCTGGCCCCCACATAGGTCCAGGCGGCTGGATCGCTTTGCAGGCCATCCGTGAGGAACCAGACCTTGTAGAAATCAGGCAGATTGCCGCTGGAGGGATGCTCCCAGGAAATCAGGAAGCTGCTTTCCTGCTGTATGGCCTGAGCAGATTCTGCGGCGTATGTCATGAATATCGTCACGCTTACTTCATTGGTGGCAGTGGTTTCCAGGGTATCGGCATACACAGCGGTCACATAGTAGCGGTAAGTTCCATTGTGCAGAGGCCCGTCCGTCATGCCAGGACCGTTTTGGAAGCAGAAGAAAGCGCCATCGCGATAGACCTTGTAGCCAGTCAAGTATCCCGTATCTGAGGGCGCCTGCCAGATCAGCTGCACGTTTTCTTCGCTGACGTTATAGCTCAGATTGCTGGGAGGATAGGCCACCAGGACCTCGGCTAAGGCAAAGTTTCCAGCAGCGCTGGCTGAGCCGGAATATACCGTTTTGATCTGATAGTGATGAGCTCCGTTGGGGACCGCTATATCTTCATATGTGAGAGCTGTGAGGGTGCTTAGCAGGTTGCTGTCTCTCCAGATTTGATATTCCTGAAGGCCAAATGCATCAATGGGTGGCTGCCAGCTAAGACTCACATGGTTGCTGTCCACCACCGCGCTCAGATCACGGGCTGGATATGCAACGATAAGACTTTGGCTTTCAGAGAGTATCCTGTCTGAGACGGTGGATTGATACACCGCTTCCACGCCTACTATGTAGTTTCCATTGGGTAGGACGCCAAAGTTGTAGGAAGTGCTCTGCTGCTCGAAGATCTGATTGCCGTTCAGGAAGATAGTATAGTGCTGGAAGAATCCCAGGTCCGGAGTAGCTGTCCATGAGGCCTCGATCGAGCTGTCCGCTACCTCAAGCACAAGATCTGCAGGCGGGTAGGGCACTTCCACATGAACGATCCCGGCATTGGTGACCAGAGAAAGGGTGCTGCCATAGACAGCGATCACGCCATAACCGTAATCCCCATTGTCAAGTCCGCTGTCGGTATAGCTGAGTTGGTTACCCAAAGTGGCGATCAGTCCGCTGTCCCGATACACCAAGTAGCCGGTGAGGAATTGCTGATCGGATGGCGCGGTCCAGCTTATCAATACATTGTTTCCCGTGAGAACCAGCTCAGCGCTCTGAGGCTGGTAGGCTTGCGTTACAGTTACTTCCTGAATGTTGCCGGGGTTGGAGTTACCTCCTCCATACACGGCATATACCTGATAGCTGTAGTTTCCGTTGGGCAGGTCTGAATCGCTGTAAGTGATATTGGTCGTGGTGGCCAGCTGGGTGGAATTGCGCAGGATCACATAATGCTGGAAACCATAAGGGACGGCCGTACCTGTCCAGTTGAGGGTCACATCATTTCCTTCCACCGTTGCCACCAGATTGCTGGGAGGGTATGGTGCTTCCAGAGAGGGGGTTATGGGGTTGCTGTAGTCTGATTGGCTCCAGTTATTGGTGGACCCAAAGCGAGCGGTGACCATGATCGTGTACTGGCCGTTTTGCATGTTCATCAAAGTGTAACTGGTATCCGTTGGAAGAACGTTGACTAGCTGCCAGGAGCCCTGGTCTCTGCGATGATAAACTACATAGTCCAGCAGCAGACCTGTCTGGACGGGCGGGTTCCAGTTCAGGAGGATGTCGTCCCCATCGATAGTTCCGGTCAGGCCACTGGGCGGATAGGCGGCATGGACCCAAGGGTAGATTGGGCCCGCCTGCAATGATTCTATAGTGTCTGTGCCGTCTGAATAGCGACTCTGGACATAGACTTGATACATGGCATTGGGGGTGTTTGTGAACGTAGCCTCTGTGGTGGGATGATCCACCAGCAGTTGGCCAACCTGCGTTAAGTCTTCATACAGCAATACCCGGTAGCCAATGAGGAAGGTCTGTTCGGTGGGAGGAGTCCAAACAATGGTCAGATTCTGGTCTC
Source organism: Candidatus Cloacimonadota bacterium (assembly GCA_017995405.1). Taxonomy (GTDB): domain Bacteria; phylum Cloacimonadota; class Cloacimonadia; order Cloacimonadales; family Cloacimonadaceae; genus UBA3900. The sequence continues at coordinate 8,099 of JAGOIY010000032.1, read as the reverse complement.
CCGTATTGAAGTTATGGTTCAAAGCGGTGGGAGGATAGGCCACCATCACAGTAGTCTGGACCGATTCAGAGAGCGGGGAAATCAAGGCCCCCGGATAGATGGCCGCCACCTGATAACTGTGAATCCCGTTTGAGATTCCAGGATCGCTGTAACTGGTTGGTTGTGAAGCAGGTATGGTGGCTATCAACATGCTGTTTCGATAGACGCGGTAGTGGGTTTCCATCTGGTTGAGGCGGGTCCAGGTGATCGTACGGCCGCTTCCTGTTCCTGTAACTGTCACTCCGGTAGGAGTATATGGCACAAACACCGGCACCGTGATCGTGTTTCCCGGAGACGAATCTCCGCTGCTGTATTGTGCGATCAGATAGTAGTTGTAATTGCCGTTGGGCATATCTGGATCGGAATAGCTGAGGCCTGTCACAAAGGCGATCTGGACGTCGTTGCGGTAGAGCTGATAGCCTTGCAGGCCGCGATCTTGGATAGGAGGCGCCTGCCAGGTGAGGAGGATATCGTTGTCCGTAACGGTGTAATCCAGGTTCAGGGGAGCGTAAGGCACTTCTATGACAGCGGTTACAGGGTTGCTGGCATCCGATTCCCCGTTGGGATAAAAGGCTTTTACCACGTAGTCATGAGAGCCGTTGGGCAGGTTGGCATCCAGATACGTAGTGCTTGCCGTGGTGGCGATGAGGCTGGAATTCCTGTAAATCCTGTATCCCAGGAGGTTTGTGGCGGCGGATGAGACCGGCGACCAGTTCAGGGTTACATCATCCTGGACCACGCTGTAGGCCAGACCGCTGGGAGCGTAGAGCAGCTCCACCGTCACGTTGAGGGTGGAAGTTGGGGCCGCATCTCCGCTGCTGTATGTGGCTGTCACGTAATAGAGATAGTTGCCGTTGACGAGGTCCGGATCGGTATAGGAAGGCAGAGCGGTCTGGGCCAGGAAGCTGCCATCCCGATAGACCTTATAACCCAGCAGGCCACGCAATCCTCCACTGTTTACAGGAGCGGTCCAGCTCAGTTGGACGTCGTCGCCGCTGAGCTGATAGCTGAGGCCTGTGGCCGGATAGGCCAGTTCGATCTCGACCGCGGCGCTGTTTGACAGCGCGGACTCTCCAAAGCTGTAGAGGGCCGTGATCTGATAGCCGTAGCTGCCGTTGGCCAAGTCATTGTCCTGCCAGGAGCTAAGGTTGCTGGTACCAGCCAGGATTCCATCCCTGTAGATCCGGTAGTGGATGAAGCCACCCAGGTCGCTTACCCCAGTCCAGGAGAGGGTCACATCGTCCTGATTCACGCTGGCATTCAAGGCTATGGGAGCGTAAGCGACTGTCACCGTATAGCTTTCGACATTACTGAAGGGTGATTCCAGTTCCTGATACTGAGAACTGATATAATAGCCGTAACTGCCATTGGCTAATCCCGTGTCTGTATAGCTGGCCAAAGCGCTCTGGGCCAGGAAGTTGCCATCGCGGTACACATTGTAAAAACTGAAGAGGCCCAAGTCAGCCGGGGCCGTCCAACTGAGCGTAACCGTGTCAGCGGAACCGCTTGTGACCAGCCCGCTGGGAGCGTAGGCCACCAGGATCCTGACGCTGCCTATCGTGACAGGGCTGGAAATCACACCCGGATACACGGCCGCCACCTGATACAGGTAGTTTCCATTGGGCAGATTGCTGTCCGTGAAGCTGGTGCTCAGGGGATTGGGGATATAGAGGACCTCTATCCCGTTGCGGTAGATGATATAACCTATCTCACCCTGGCCCGGAGCGTTCCAACTGAAGCTGACGCTGTTACCGCTGGCGCTGATATCTCCGGTCCCGGAAGGCGGCGAGGCAATCATAATGTTGGCAACCACACGGTTGGAAGCGGAAGACAGCCCCTCCGCGTAGAGGGCTTTCACGTAGTATTGATATGATCCGTTGGCGAGGTTGAGGTCGTCATAGCTGAGCCCGGTGGTTGTGGCTATCTGTGTATCGTTGCGGTAGATATGGTAGCTCAACACATTTGGGGACGGTGCTTGCCAGCTCAGTCGCAGGTCTCTGGCCGCCAGCATGTCCAACCCAAGAGCCAAAGGTGGGGGTAGGTCCGGCACAAGGTTGACCGTGATATAGACCGTGTTTGAGGGGAGGGATAGCCCAGCGTCATATACGGCAATCAGATAGTAGCTGTAATCGCCATTGGCCAGGCCGCTGTCTGTCCAGCTGCTGAGGCTGGGATTGGCCAGCACCTGATGCAAAGACCCGTTGCGATAGATAAAGTAGCCCTGGAAGGCCCTGGGGGGAGTAGTGGAAGGCAAAGTCCAGGTGAGAGTTACGTCGTCTTCATTTACAGAAGCCGCCAGCGTGGTGACGGGATAAGGGATGTCTATTTCAGCGCTTACGGGCCCGATCAGAATAGACTCGCCGCTGTCGTAAAGCGCTGAAACCTGATAGCTATAGACGCCGTTGGCCAGATTGAGGTCCTGCCAGCTTGTAGCAGTCGTCTGGGCATGGAATGTCCCGTTGCGGTAAACCTTGTAGGCCAGAAATCCGCGCGGAGCGGTCTGAGGAGCGCTCCAGGTCAGGCTGATATCGTCCGCGTCGGCTTGCAGACTGAGATTGGAGGGAGGGTACAACACTTCCACCACGGCGGTCTCGGTGTTGCTGGCAGCCGATTCCCCACTGGCGTAAAGGGCTGTTACATAGTATTGATAGACGCCGTTGGCGAGGTTGAGGTCCTCATAGCTCAAGGCAGCGGTGTTGGCGATCAGATTGCCATCCCGATAGATGTTGTAACCGTTGAAGTTTCTAAGCCCTCCCGATGCGGGAGCGGCCGTCCAACTGAGGCTGACGTCGTCTCCAGTGACTGTATGTGCAAGCAGGGAAGGCGGATAGAGCAGTTCCAGATTCACCGTCACCGTATTGGAGGGGCTTGAACTGCCGCTGTCGTAAGCGGCTGTGATATAATACTGATACACGCCGTTGGGCAGATTGGGATCGCTAAAGCTTTGTACGGCGGTCCTGGCTATTATTAGTCCGTCTCTGTGGATGTCGTAACCCAGCAGGTTTCTCAGTCCGCCAGAGCTGACGGCCGCGGTCCAGTTCAGGATAATGGTATCGTCATCAACGCTGTAGCTGAGTCCGGTGGGAGGATACAGGACTTCCACGATAGCGCTCACGGAGTTGGAAGCAGAGGATTCTCCACTGCCGTAAAGCGCTGTTACATAGTAGATATAGACGCCGTTAGCGAGGTTTGGATCGCTGTAGTTGAGGTCCGTAGTATTGCCAATCAGACTGCCATCCCGATAGATATTGTAGCCCTGGAAGGCTCGCGACTGAGTGGGCGCGGCGGTCCAGCTGAGACTGACGTCGTCGCCAATGACGGTGTGACTCAATGCCGAAGGAGCGTAAAGCACTTCCACCATAGCAGTTACCGCGTTGGTGGGCAGAGCGTCTCCGCTGTCGTAAGTGGCGATCACGCTGTAGGTATAGAGACCGTTGGCCAGATTGAGATCGTCATAGCTGGTAGTGTTGACCAGCGCGATCTGGCTGCCGTCGCGAATCACCTTGTAGCCCAGCAAAGCTCTCAATCCACCTGATGAAACAGGCGCGGTCCAAATCAGGGTAACATCGTCTCCAGCTACAGAGTGAGTGAGGTTGGTAGCGGGATACAGCAGTTCCAGATTTACCGTTACCGTATTGGTGGGCAGTGATTCTCCGCTGTCATACAGAGCAGTCACGTAGTATTGATAGCTGCCGTTGGCCAGGTCTGAATCTGTGTAAGTGCTTTGATTCGTCTGATCCAGCACAGCGCCGTCTTTATATATTCGGTAGCCCAGCAGGCCTCGTTCCTGATTGGGAGCGGCATTCCAGCTCAAAGTAACGTCATCGTCAGCGATCGCGTAGCTCAGATTGCTGGGAGGATACAGCACTTCCACATAGGCGGTTACGGTATTGCTGGAGCTAGACTCTCCGCTGGAGTAGAGGGCTTTTACATAGTATTGATAGGTCCCGTTGGCCAGGTTGAGATCGTCATAACTGAGCGCTGTGGTATTGTCGATCAGGATGCCGTCCCGGTAGAGGTTATAGCCGTTGAAGCTTCTGAGGCCTCCGGAACTGGGAGCGGCGCTCCAGCTGAGGCTGACGTCGTTGCCGTTCACGCTTTGGACCAGATTAAAGGGAGCATAGAGCAGCTCAAGATAGACCGTTACGCTGTTGGAGGGGTTGGAGTTTCCAGTGTCGTAAGCGGCTGTGATATAATACTGATAGACGCCATTGGGAAGGCTGGCGTCGCGATAGCTGAGCTCCGCTGTCCTGGCAATCTGAGCCCCATCCCGCCAAACGTCATATCCCAGCAGGAGTCTGGTCCCGCCAGTGTAAGCCGCGGCATTCCAACTGAGCAGCACATCGTCATCCTCGAGGCTATAGACCAGTCCCGAAGGCCCATAGAGCACTTCCACCGTGGCGTTTACCGGCAGAGACGGATCTGAAACCCCGGATTCCGAAGCGTTTGAGCTGGTCAGATGATAGCTGTAAACTCCGTTGGGGAGGTTGGCGTCCAGATAGGTTGTAGTGGTCAGTTCCGCGATTTGAACTCCGTCCCGGTAAAGCTGATAAAGCACCTGCGTGCCAGGCAGGACGTCCCAGTTGAGGCTCACGTCGTCTTGATCGACACTGCTGACCAGGCCTGTGGGGGGCCAGGGGTATTCAATAAAGGGGCTCACGGTGTTGGAGGGAGCCGATTCTCCGCTGTCGTAAAGGGCTGTGACCTGATACACATAGACGCCGTCCGCGAGATCGGTATCCGTAAAGCTGAGCTCACTTCCTTGATAAATGAGACTGGCGTCCCGATAGAGCTTGAAGGCCAGTAAGGCGCGGGGCGCGGACTGAGGAAGCTGCCAGTGCAGGGCTACATCGTTGCGGTCCAGCACGTTGTATTGCAGCATCTGGGGAGCGTAGAGCACCTCCACAACCGCCGTCACCGTGTTTGTGAAGCTGGATTCCCCGCCCGCGTAGAGAGCGCTCACCTTGTATTGATAGCTGCCGTTGGCCAAAGCGCTGTCCGTGTAGGAATTGGCAATCACGCTACCGATAAAAGATTCGTCCCGGTAGATCTTGTAGCCCAGCAGTCCTCTGCCAGCGCTGGTGGCAGCTATATCCCAGCTGAGGTTCACGTTAGCGCCGTTCACTGTGTGCGATAGGTTGCTGGGGGGATACAAAACTTCGATCTCGAGCTGGACGGTGGGGCTGGGCTGAGATTCTCCGCTGGGATAGATCACCGTAACCCAATACTGATAGAGGCCGTTGGCCAGATCAAGATCGTCATAACTGGTGAGCGCGCTTTGCGACAGCAATGCTCCATCGCGGTAGAGACGATATTCCAGAGGATCGCGTCCAGGAGCGGAAAGGCGTCCCGGAGAGGAAGCGGGCGCGCTCCACCACAGCTGCACATCATCCGAGTTGATCTGATAGTTCAGAACCGCCACCGGATAGAGCACCTGCACCACCACACCGTTGAGGAGAGCTTGAGAGGATTCCCCGCTGTTGTAATACGCGCTCACGGCGTAGTTATAGCTGCCGTTGGGGAGGCTAACATCGGTGTACTGGTGGTTGGAACCACCCATGACGGTGGCGATTAAAGTACCATCCCGATAGACTTTATAACCCAAAAACGCCCTCAACCCACCTTGGGTGGCTGGGATGTTCCAGGATAGCTGTACGTCTGCCAGATTGACGGTGGCAGCCAAAGCGGTGGGAGGATAGAGCACCTCCACCAGAGCCGTGGCAGGAGCTGAGGGGGCAGATTCCACCCCGGAGTAGAAAGCTGAGATCGTGTAGCTATAGAGGCCATTGGGGAGATTGAGGTCCTGATAGCTGAGGGTGTTGGGATTGAAGACAGCAGCGATCACCTGCGCGTTGCGGTAGATATAATAATGAGTCAATGCTCTGCCAGAGAGGGGGTTAGTCCAGGATAGCGACACATCGTCGCCGTTTACAGTGGCCGTCAATCCAGTTGGAGGATAGGGCACTTCCACGCTTACCGTCACCGTGGATGAATTTCCCGATTCCGTATCTCCATACACAGCCCTCAGATAGTATGAGTAGGACCCATTGGGGAGATCGGGATCGGTATAGCCGAGCAAGTCCGGAGTGGTGGATTGGTGGATCAGGCTGTTGTTGCGATAGATCTTAAAACCGCTGAGGAACTGAGGATCGGACACTTGCTGCCAGCTGAGGGAGACATCGTCGCCATTCACGACAGCCTGCAAGCCCAGAGGCGGTTCCGGCACTCCCACAGCCAGGACGGCGGTGTTGCTGAAAGCTGATTCCCCGGAAGCGTAAATGGCACTGATCTTATAGTAATAGGCCCCCTGGGCCAGATTGTGGTCAAAGTATTCCAGTGTCTCGGGACTTTCGATGGCGGCCAGCAGCAGTTCATCCCGATAGAGCTTGTAACCCATCAGGGCCCTGTCTCTTAGCAGGGGTGGGGCCAGCCAGGTCAGGTGGCCGGTATCCACACCGCTGAGCTCAGCCACCAGATTGGTAGGCGCGTAAGGCACTTCCACCTCGACGCTGCTCGCGTTGCTGGGCCCGGAAATCCCCTCCGCGTAAACCGCTCTCAGGTGGTAGCTGTATTCTCCATTGGCCAGGTTGTAGTCGTTGTGAAAGTTTTGGGCGGGATTGTTGTATTGCACGATCTGGGTGCCATTGCGATAGACGCGGTAGCCGATCAGGGAAGGATTGCTGCCCATGGGAGGGTCCCAGTTCACCGTCACATCGTTTCCGGCAAAAAGCTGAGCCTCCACAAAACGCGGTGGATTCAAAGGGGTGCTGCCTTCCGGCAAATCGACCGCATCCACCCAGGCGCAGTCTCCAAAATAGTCGCTGGCCCCGTCTTTGTTATAGGTCCAGCGGAATTCATGCACTCCCGGCGTGACGGGATACTCGTGATATTCCCAGGCACCGTCTCCACTCCAGCGCTGCTGTTCCACTCCATCAATCAGGAAGGCCAGATGGTCGTAGAGATGATTGGGTTCGGCTTCACAGGAGATCTTTTTAAAGAAGCTGATCGTATCCGGCTGAGAGACATTGATCTGGATAAACATTGAGGTGGTCTGATTGTCGTTGATGTTTCCGCTTTTGGCGGATTGAGTGCCATAGTAGGCCGCCTCGGTGGAAATGGTCCAATTGGCGTGGCCGGAAAACTGCCAGTTGAATTCGCTGAAATCCGTCTCGAAGTTCTCGTCGATATTGACAGGCCCCAGGCTGGGACGGATCCCGGTCAGCATTTGCTGGGCCGTTTCAGGAATAGCTTCATCCATATAGCTGAGGGTGTTGAGCTCCACCCAGGCGTCCGGCACATTGACGTCGCTCCAGTTGATATGAAAGAGGCCCGCTTCGTCATAACCGTCCACCAGCAGAGCTACTTCCCGGCCGCTGGCCAGAGTGACGGTGTAGATCACGGGACGGGCGGCATCCAGTTCGGCCCGGATCATTGCTTTCCAGTAGAAATTGGTAAATTCCCCGCGGGACCTGATCTGCATGGCGGGATCATAGCTGAAATAGTTGATCAGAGAAGTGCGGACATTGGCCAGAGTGGAGCTGGAATTTTGCTGCTCATAATCCGTAAACACCGAAGCGCCGCACATAAATATATAGCGCTGAGTAGTTTGAAACACCAGAGTGTTGGACATCCCGTCCCAGTTGATGGTCGGGTTGAAATTGGAGTTGATGTCGCCGTAATCATCATCCACATAGGATACGTTTCCCGTTCCCGAGGAGGGATAGGCCCAGTATTTCATCGTCTTGGCCAGGGCCAAAGCATGAGAACCCGCGTTGGCACGGTTTCCAGCGGTGCCTGGGCAGCGGCCATTCCAGGGATCGCTGCTGTGCCATTGCGGCAGGATCAAGGGATCCACCGAGCGGAGGGTGGCAAAAAGGTTTGACGCGGTAATTAGCAGCGCGACAAGAATCAACAGTTTGGTGCTTGTTTTCATTTGAACCTCTGGTCAAACGGACTTATGTCTGTTCAGCCAATTTCAATGCAAGTTTAGTGCCAAGTTTGAGGAATGTTCTATCACGGGCCGATTTCCTCATCGGAAACAGCGTGCTTGTCATCATGAG
>JAGOIY010000164.1 GCA_017995405.1 Candidatus Cloacimonadota bacterium | reverse complement strand
CAGGGCAGTTTCGTGGCGACGTAAACTTTCTCCCTTGCTATGCTGGCCAGAAACTCTCCCAGCAGCGGTTCGCTCTCGCTGTTGTGATATGGCCAGGCCGTGTCGAAGTAGTTGACGCCGTGATCATAGGCGTATTGTAGCATCTCGATGGCGCGGGGTTGATCTATTTTGCCCTGATCGTCCATGGGGAAACGCATGCAACCAAAACCAAGGGCAGATAGTTTGTCCTGAGAGCCGGGCATCGTTTTGTAATTCATTTTCACCTCTTGAGACAATGATGCAGAATGGCAGGTTCTTTGTCAACTTCAAATTCAGGAAGGACAGAGATGTGATATTGATTTCTAACCATGGTTATGAGGGATCAAAGCTCAACAGTCCGTGTAATCTTGGGGCGATAACTCCACAGCCAGGAGCTTCGAGCAGTCATCTTTGACGGATGTACTGAATGCTTGCGAAGAAGTGAGGGAAAAAAGAGGCCACCCGAAAGCAGCCTCTGTCAATTCATTCGCCGATGATTTTGATCAGCACCCGTTTGTGTCGCATCCCGTCATATTCACCATAGAAGACGCGTTCCCAGGTGCCCAGGTCCAGCTTTCCGTCCGTAATCGCCACCACCACTTCGCGGCCCATGATTTGTCTCTTGAGGTGGGCATCGGCATTGTCTTCAAAGCCGTTGTGGCGATATTGGCCGTGAGGTTTTTCAGGCGCCAGCCTCTCCAGCCAGACTTCAAAATCGGCATGTAGACCGCCCTCATCGTCGTTGATGAAGATTGAGGAGGTGATATGCATGGAATTCACCAGGCACAATCCTTCTTTGACGCGGCTTTCGGTCACGGCGTTCTGGACTTGGGCAGTGATGTTGATATACTCCCTGCGCCTGGCCGTTTTGAAGCTGAGTTCTTTGCGATAGGAGATCATCAAACGATAGGGGCTTTCTCGAGATACTTGGAAAGATCGGTGGGTTGGTCAAACACCAAATCCGCTCCAGCTTCTTCCAGTTCCTTTCTGCTGCAGAATCCCCAGGCCGCGCCGATCGAGATCATTCCAGCGTTTTTGGCGGTCTGAACGTCGACGGGGCAGTCACCCAGGAGGGCGATATTTTCAGGCTTGACCTTGAGCCTGTCCGCAAGCTCCAGAGCTCTGGTGGGATCAGGCTTCAGGGGCATGTCAGGTTGTTCGCCGCTGTAGATCCCGAAGGGATTTTTGCCGTGGTTGATCATCACGCCTCTGAAGTAGTGACGGATCATTTTTTTGGTGAAATAGTGGACCTTGTTGGAAAGAATGGCCACTTTGATTTTACGGGCCACGCAGAGCTGCACTAAATAGAGAATCCCGGGATAGGGCTTGGTGTGTAAAAACCAGCTTTCATCGTATTTGTACCAGAATTTCTCCGCCAGAGCATAGACTTCTTTCTCGCCGCGTTTGTCTTCCGGTGAGACACTGCTTGTCAATTCCGTGAGTCCGTTGCCAACAAAGCCTCTATAGTCCTCAACAGGGTGCTCCGGCAAACCGCTTTCCGCCAATGCCTGGTTCATGCTCTCGGCGATGTCTCTCAGGCTGTCCAATAGAGTGCCGTCCAGATCGAAGATGATGGCCTTGATCTTGAATTTACTGCTCATGTTATCCTTCCTTATTGAGGGTGTTAACTTTAATGGGATCACTGTGAGAGCCGGAGTAAAGCGACAGGTGAGGATAGGGGATCTCAATGCCAGCCGCGTCAAACCGCTCTTTGATGCTGATTATCAATTCATTTTGCAGCGCGAAATAGTCGCTGGTGTTACCCCACACGCCATACAGGATATCGATCCCGGAAGCGCCAAAGCGCTGAATGCTTGTGAGGGGTTCCATGTCCTTGAGGGCGATTTGGGAATTCTGGGCGATGTCCATGAGAATTTCCAGGACCTGTTTGAGATCATCGTTATAGGATACAGATATATCCAAATTGACCCTGCGAACGGGGAAACGGGTGATATTGATCACCTCCGTCTTGATCATCGTCTCGTTTGGGACTCTTACAAAACGGTTGTCCGGAGTGTTGATCTTGATAGATAACAGGTCTATGGAAGAAATGGTGCCGATTGTTGAGCCCACCTGAACTACGTCTCCAATCACAAAAGGCTTTTCCGAGATCAGGAAGATACCGCTGATAATATTGGATACACTGGTCTGCGAGGCAAAACCGATGGCTACACCGAAAACTCCAGCCGCGCCAAGCAAAGCTGAAAGTTTGAAGCCAAATTCGTTCAGTACCGATACAGAGAGAATCAGAATGCTGACGTAATAGACGGTCTTGATGATGAGCTGCTCGCTCTGGGCCGACAATTTATCTCTCACCAGCCGCTGGACAAGCTTTCTAATCAGCTTGATCAGTGGTATCCCGATCGCGAGAATCAGTATCACTCTGATCCCCAAAGATACACGCTCGGGTGTTATAAACTGCCTCACCAGGGCAGCTGGATCGAAATCACTGAACATTATTACCTCATTAATGACGCATACGACTTACACAGACCAAAAAAAAAGAACTCCAAAATTTGTCCACATTTATTTTAGACTAATTCTACATTTCCTCCAATCGGTTTTCTTGACATAAATGCGGGTGAGTGAATTATGACGCCAAAATGTCTCAGGAGATCATAAATGAAGATCATTCAGCTTGTCGGAGCCCGTCCTCAATTCGTGAAACTGGCACCCATTTCACAGCTTATCAGGCAATCCCACAAAGAGTTAATCATCCACAGCGGGCAGCATTATGATTATCTGATGAATGAAGTCTTCTTCAAGCAGATGGGTATCCCGGAGCCGGACTATTATCTGAATATCGGCTCAGGATCTCATGGCGTTCAGACAGCCCGCATCCTGGAAGCTCTGGAGCCCGTCCTGATCACGGAAAAACCCGACTGGCTACTAGTCTATGGTGATACAAACACCACTCTGGCAGGAGCTTTGGCATCATCCAAACTGGGGATCAGAACCGCTCATGTGGAAGCCTGCCTGCGCAGTTTTAACAAGGCCATGCCAGAAGAAATCAACCGGATCGTGGCAGATCATCTATCTGATCTGTTGCTGGTTCCCACCCCTACAGGAATGACAAACGCTAAAAGCGAAGGACTTCTTGACAAAGCAAGATTGGTGGGCGACGTGATGACGGACAGTCTGCGCATGGGCCTCGAAGCGGCTCATGCAAGTGGAGTTTCAAGCTCTCAGGCCAGCCCGTATTATCTGCTGACACTGCACCGTCCTTACAACGTCGATGATCCCCAACAGCTGGTCCATATCCTCAAATCTCTGAATACATTGCAACAAACGATTCTCTTTCCCGTTCATCCCCGCACTTCCAGACTTCTGGACGCGCAAACCCGCGCCCAATTTGAATTTATCAGTTTTCTGGAACCGCTCGGGTACCTTGAATTCCTGGTCCATATGAGCGGAGCGGAGATGGTGCTCACAGACTCCGGAGGAATCCAGAAAGAAGCCTATATCCTCAAGAAACCCTGCGTGACTCTGAGAACGGAAACCGAATGGCTCGAGACGGT
>JAGOIY010000163.1 GCA_017995405.1 Candidatus Cloacimonadota bacterium | reverse complement strand
TTAGCCGATTGTAACGCTGGCTTTAGCCGGCCGTAGCACTGACTTTAGTCGGTGCGTGATGTGATGTCTATTTGCTTGTATGGCATCCAGTTGTTACATCCAGGATGGTCGCGTGGGGTGCCAGCTGAAGACTGGCACAACGACCGGCTAAAGCCAGTGCTACATATTACGTATGATACAGATAATTATATGAGGAGAAGAGAGATGCGATACCGGGTTGCGGTGCTGCAGTACGAGCCCAGACTTCTGGAGCCGCAGGCAAATCTAGAAAAGCTGCTTGACATGCTGAGAGGACTGGAGACGGACCTTGTGGTGCTTCCGGAGCTGGCTTTGAGCGGATACGTGTTCGCCAGCCGGGAGGAAGTGGCCAAAGTGAGCGAGTCTATCCCCGATGGAGCTTGTTTCCAAGCACTTAGAGATATCTCCATTACCAGGGATTTCAGCCTCGTATACGGCTTCGCGGAACATACCAATGGCTGTTTCTACAACTCCTCAGCCCTGATCAATCCAGACGGGAGCTGGCATGTGTATCGCAAGACGCATCTCTTCAACCGGGAAAAGCTGTTTTTCACCCCCGGTGATACCGGTTTTGAGGTTCATAAAGCCAAGCACGAGGTCCCCATAGGCATGATGATCTGTTTCGACTGGCAGTTTCCGGAAGCGGCCCGAACCCTCTCTCTGAAAGGCGCGCGGATCATTTGCCACCCCTCCAATCTCGTATTGCCCTGGTGCCAGCAAGCGATGATCACCCGCAGCCTGGAAAACCGCGTCTTCAGCATCACCGCAAACCGGGTGGGCACAGAACGCAACGGCGATCTGGAAGAGACCTTCACCGGCGCCAGCCAAATCCTGAGCACTAAAGGCGAGATTCTGGTCCGAATGGAGACCACCGGCAGCGGTGTCTCTACCTGCGAGATCAATCCCGATCTGGCTGCCTCCAAGAAAGTTACAGATCGCAATGACGCTTTTGCCGATCGCCGTCCGGAATTTTATCAGCTATGAACAAAGATGCTCTGATATCTGAGATCAGCAGGCTGAAAGCCGAAATAGAGCGTCACGACGTCCTCTATTACCAGTTTGCCAATCCCTCCATCAGCGATTATGAATACGACCAGCTAGCCAGACGTCTCAAAGCGCTGGAAGTGGAGCTAAACGAAACTCCCTCAGAGGATTCACCCACTCAGAGGGTGGGCAACGATCTGAAACAAGGCAGCGGGACAATCCCTCATAAACAGAGGATGTACAGCCTCGACAACGCCTACTCCATCGAGGAAGCCCGAGACTGGTATCATAAACTCAGCCAGGAACTTGGCGCGCCTCCGGCCTGCAATCTGGAGCTCAAGATCGACGGATTTAGCATCAACCTCTTTTATCAAAACGGTCAACTTCAATATGCCAGTACAAGAGGTGACGGCATCACCGGAGAAGACGTCACCGTAAACGTTAAAACGATAGAAAGCATTCCTGACAGGATTGAGTTCCAAGGCTCCATAGAAATCCGCGGCGAGATCTATATGCCTGTGGCGGAGTTCATTGCCCTCAACGAAGCCAGGGCGGCCAACGAAGAAAAGACCTTTGCCAATCCCCGCAACGCCGCGGCGGGATCTATCAAGCTAAAAGACAGCCAGGCCGTGCGTAAGCGCAAACTGCAGGCCCTGTTTTACAGCTATGGCTATGCCGATCCCCTGCCCGCGTCAACGCAATCTGGCCTGCTGGAATGGCTTCACGGCCAGGGATTTCCGGTTTCGGATGCCTCCCGGACGGCTGTCTCCTTTTCAGAAATCGAGGATTTTTGCGGAGAGTGGGAAAGCAAGCGCTATGATCTACCCTTCGAGATCGACGGAGTGGTGATCAAGATCGACGATTTCGTTATCCAGAAACGCCTCGGCTTCACGGCCAAAAGCCCCAAGTGGGCTATAGCGTATAAGTTTAAGCCCGAAATCAAGGAAACCACTCTGCTGGAAGTGCAATTCCAAGTTGGCCGCACCGGTGCCGTCACTCCCGTTGCCATCATGGAGCCGGTATATATCTCCGGCAGCACCGTTTCCCGCGCAACTTTGCACAATGAGGACGAGATCCGCCGGCTCGATCTGCACCTGGGAGACAGAGTGCGCCTGATCAAGTCTGGAGAGATCATCCCGAAAATAATCGAGGCAGTTCCGGCCCACCGTTCAGAAACGGCTCTTGCTATCGAGTTCCCCAGCCGCTGCCCTGCCTGCGCGACTCAGCTATCAAAGGATGAGGACGGAGCTATCACATACTGCCCCAACGCGATATGCCCCGCTCAGATGCAGAGAAGGGTGGAGCATTTTGCCTCCAGAGACGCACTGGACATCACCGGTCTGGGTGAAGCGATGGTGCAAAGACTGCTGGAATACGACTTCATCAAAGACATCACAGGTATCTACCGGCTTGATTATGATAGGCTTGCATCACTCGAGGGCTACGGCGCCAAGAGCGCGGCCAATCTGAAAACGGCGGTCGAAAACTCCAAAGACAGATCTTTCGACAGAGTTATCTTTGCCCTGGGGATCAGACACGTAGGCTCTGTGACGGCCACCGCGCTGGCAGCTCATTTTGGCAGTATTGAAGCTCTGATGAATGCCGATATTGATGATCTGACCGCGATTCCGGATGTGGGACCCAGAGTGGCGCAATCCATCACCGCCTTTTTCTCCATCGAAGAAAATCGTAGACTGGTGGAGGAGCTGGAGGCGATCGGTCTCAACATGAGCTGGCAGAGTTCACAGGTATCAAATGCCTTGGACGGAAAGACCTTTCTGATCACCGGCAGCCTGGAAAACTACGGCCGCAAAGAGATGGAAGCCATGATCGTCTCCCACGGTGGAAAAATCCTCGGCAGCGTGAGCAAGCAGCTGGATTATCTGATCGTGGGCTCCAAACCGGGTTCCAAGCTGGCCAAAGCCCAGAAAACCGAAGGCGTCAAAATCCTCTCGGAAGACGAGGCGCTGGATATGATGGAGCACTAAGCGGTGAAAATCCTCTCCAGATACATCCTCAAAGAGCATGTGGCGCCCTTTTTCATCTCGCTGCTGGTGGTCACGATGGTGCTGCTCATCGATCGCATCATAGATCTGCTTAACCTTATAATAGAGAAGAAGTTGGCAGCCTCAATAGTCCTGGAGCTGTTTGGCCTGTCGCTTCCCTATATGCTGGCGTTGTCGATTCCCATGGCGGTGCTGGTAGCCACGATCCTGGCGTTTGGACGCATGACGGTGGATCGCGAGACGATCGCCATAAAATCCAGCGGGGTAAACGTTTATTCCATGATCAAGCCGCTCATCGTGGTGGCAATCCTGCTCACCGGATTGATGGTGTATTTCAACCACTGGTTCTTGCCAGAGACCAATCACAAGCTCAAAAACCTCATGATCAAAATCGCCTACTACAAGCCGATGACGATCATCAAAGCCGGCGAATTCAATCAGGTGACGGACTATACCGTGTTTGTGAAAGCCAACGAGGGTGAGATGTTGCGTGACCTCCTGATCTACGACCGCAGCCAGACTACCTTTCCCAGATTGATCAGCGC
>JAGOIY010000162.1 GCA_017995405.1 Candidatus Cloacimonadota bacterium | reverse complement strand
TTGGCGATCGCGGGGGCCATGAGTTCGTTGGTGGGTTCGCCGATGCCTTTGGCTTTGGAGGGGGAATTGGGATCGGGGTTTTCCACAATGATGGCTGTCATTTCCGGCATGTCGGTGGCGCGTACCAGCCTGTAGTTGTGGAAGTTAGTGGGTTTGACGAGGCCATTTTCCACCGCGCAGTCTTCAAAGAGCGCGTAACCTGTGGCCATGGCCATGCCGCCATAGAACTGGCCTTCCACCAGGGCGGGATTGACGGCTTTGCCCACGTCGTGAGCGGCCACCATGTTCAGCAGTTTCAGGGCACCCGTTTTGGAGTCCACTTCCAGCTCCACGGCCTGGCAGCCGTAAACCCAGGTGAAATAAGCGTTTCCCTGGCCGGTATGCTCGTCCCAGTCCACCTTGGGGGCCTGAAACACGCCAAAGGCGTAGGGGTAGATCTGATTGGAGTAGCAGAGCCGGATGGCCTCGTTCCAGTCGAGGATCAATGCTCCGGAAGCATCGTAAAGGCCCTGGTCCTTGAAAACAACCACTTCCTTGTCCAGCAGTTTCTTAACCGCTTCGGAAATGGTGGTTTTGAGCTGACGGGCCGCGTTGACCGTAGCTCCGCCGCCCATGATAGTACCTCGTGAGGCCACCGTGGTGCCGCCGTCCGGAATGTTGGAAGTGGAGGGCAGGCGATAGCGGATCCGTTCCACGGGAATGCCAAGCTCTTCCGAAGCGATCAGGATCATGGCGGATTCGGAGCCCTGGCCGTTTTCGTGGATGCCGGTTTCCAGCAGGATGGAGCCGTCCGGCTGCACACTGATCACGGCGCTGTTGAGGTCCACTCCTTCGGCCCCGAGGCTCATGCCGCGATAGCTGATCGCCAGGCCGATGCCATACCACTTGTCCTGAGCGGGATCGCCAAAGCTGCATCGGGCGCGCTTGTTGTGATAGTCGATTTTATCCAGCACCTTGTCCATAACCTCTTGCAGGCTGACGACATGGGTGTCCAGCACCTGGCCGGTGACGGTCGTGGAACCCTGGCGCACCATGTTGAGGCGGCGAAACTCGATCTCGTCCATGCCCAGTTCGCCAGCGGCGATTTCTACCAGCTGCTCGATGGCAAAGTTGACCTGAGGGCTGCCAAAGCCACGCATGGCGCCGCAAAAGACGTTGTTGGTATAGACGCCATAGACGTCGCACTCCACGTTGGGCACCTCATAACAGCCACAGCACTGAACGGTGGAACGCCATGTCACCCAGGGGGTTACACTGCAGTAGGCTCCTCCGTCCGCTACCATGCGGACTTTCACAAAAGTGATCTTGCCGTCTTTCTTTAAGCCCATGCGGTACTGCATCTTGTAGGGATGGCGTTTGTAGCTTTCGCGCATGCTCTGCTCACGGCTCAGGGTCATCTTGACCGGGACCTTCAGTAGCCAGGCGCAAAGCGCTGCCCGGGCACAGGTTAAAGCCGCGGTGTCGTCTTTGCCGCCAAAGCCTCCGCCCATGGGGATCGTTTTCACCTCCACGTCCTTGAGTTCCAGACCCAGAGTGGAGGCCACAAAGCGTCGGGTCGAGAAGGGATGTTGCATGCTGCCATACACTTCCATCACTCCATCGGGCCTCAGATGGCAGAGCGAATTCTCCGGTTCCATATAGCTGTGTTCGATGCGCTGGGTGTGAAACTCCTGCTCGATCACCAGATCGGCATCTTGTTCTCCGGCAAGCAGATCACCCCGGCGCACGCAGTGATAATTCTTGATGTTGCTGCCGTGATCGGGATGCAGGATAGCAGCCTCGGGTTTCATGGCCTCTTCAGGGTCCAGGATGGCGGGCAGCGGCTCCAAATCAATCTTTAACAGGGGGATAGCGGCCATGGCCTGGTCTCTGGTTTCGGCCACGATCAAGGCCAGGACGTCTCCGGTGGAGTTGATCCGCTCGTCCGCCAAAGTGGGATAGTCTTTGATAATCTGGCCAAAACGGACGCTGCCGGGGATATCTTTGTAAGTAAATACGGCCTTTACGCCCGGCATTTTGAGGACCGCGCTGCTATCAATGCCTTTGAGGATGGCTCGCGGTTCGGGACTATAGACCGGCACGGCATGCAGCATGCCAGGCATGGTCAGATCATCGGTGTAGAGAGCCCGGCCGGTGACTTTGGCGAGGGAGTCGTTGCGAAATGCATTGTTCATAGGGGTGTCCTGTGTGTAAAGTGATGATATGGGGGCTTTAATCCCGCTTGCCATAGTCTCCAAACTGATGGCTGACACCGATGAGGGGCATCAGATAGACTTTATCGGAGTGGCTGATGAGGTCCATGCCCAGCTCAAAGATCGTGTTACCTTTTTCGCCCTTGTCTTCCAGACCGGCCAGGAAGCCTACACGGAAGACGTCCTCCCGCTCCAGTTCTTCCTGCGTGGACCAATACTCACCTCCAGCCGGCAAACTGAAGCTCCAGTCCGCGTAGTTGCGGCTTCTCCACAGAGCAGTGTAAGCGGGACGCAAGGTGAAGTTGAGATTGTACTTATATCCTTTATAGCGACCGTGCCAGCTGCTTACGAGCGGAAGCTCGAAACTGAGCGTCTGAGCTCCCATCCAGAGTTGATGACCATCGGCTGCCTGCTTGGATTCCCAGGCCCCGTCAGAGTAAGCCAAAGTGGGGATGGCGGCCAGGCTGTGACAGGGATTGAGGTCCCATACCTTCTTGGCGGAGGCTTTGAGCTGCCAGGCGGTGTTGGTGTCGGTGTCCATAAAGCCCATGGTGGAATCCGGCGCGAAGGAAAATCCCCCGGAAAGCGCTGCCTCCCAGTTCTTTCCCAGCCCCACTTTGAGCTTGGGACGAGCGATGAAACCGATGTTTCCATCCGGCAGGAGAGCGTCCTCGTTATCCCACAGGGCATCCTCAGGAATATCTAACCCGGTGATGTAGTTCTGGCTGAGACCGCCTCCCGCTGAGACTCTAAGTGTACCAGCCGGAAGGGCTTCGGCGCTTTCCAGCACGGTGGGATCGATGTGGGCACAGCCCCAGGACAATAGCAGCGCGGCAAAAATGATCAGGAAAGTGATGATTCTCATGGATTTGGACTCCTTGTTTTATGTATTATCATTAGGTTTATCGGGATCGGGCAAGTCCATCAGCCGGGCCGGATTGACAGATGTGAGTGCCAATAGCCTCTCCAGCTTGAGCTTGCCGGTCCGCACCAGGGCTTGATGCAGCGATGAAAAGAGTGTCTGAATGCCGGCAATGCCGCAGGGCACCAGCTCTGGCTCGTCCTGATGGCGGTCCTTGTCCTCCAGAGTGAAGGCGCAGTGGTCGCTGGCGACGAGGTCGAAAAGCCCGTCCTGCAAGAGCTCCATCAGCATACCGCGCGAGCTTTCGCTCCTGAAGGGAGGCGTACAGATGAGGCGATGGGCGTTTTCCTGGTAATAGGCTTCGTCATTGAGCAATAGATAGTGGGGGGCGGTTTCGCAGGTGACCGGAACGCCTGTTTCTCTGGCCTGCTGGATCAAAAGGGCTGATCTTGGTGATGAGACGTGCACGATGTGGACGGGATGCTTATGACGCGCGGCGAGGTCCAGGACCCGCTCCACGGCGATGATCTCGGCCGCTTCGGGACGGCGCAGACT
>JAGOIY010000161.1 GCA_017995405.1 Candidatus Cloacimonadota bacterium | reverse complement strand
ATCTGGTCATCATTGGCTACGCCTATGTTGACAGTCACGTGGTTGGATGGGTCTGAGAGCTCCATGGGGTTGTTGAAGAGGCTGCAGATCCAGTATTCGTGAGTACCGACAGGCACGTAGGTGTCCGTGAAAGTAAGCGTGTTTGAGTTGGTAATGGTGGAGATGTTCAAACCATTACGATACAAGCGATAGCCCACAAAAGCGCGGCCGTCGAAATACATGGGACGGTCCCAGGAAAGGATCACCGTATCGGGAGGATTGAGCAGCGCCGCAAAGTTTTGAGGAGGCGGCAACACATCAATGGGAAGGGTATAGCCACTCATGACAGGGGTGCCAGGTAAACCATGCTGATCGTATGGGGTCACTTCAAAGGCGAGAGCAAGGCCCAAGTCCGCATCTTCTGGCTGATAGAAGTTGGTGTTGGCGCCAGCAATCTGCTGGGGGACGTTGTTGACGATTCTGTACCACTTCAGGATTGTGCTGCCTTCAGTGTTGCCGTCGGGATCGCTGAAGACGTAGCTGCCAGTGATGCCCTGATGCAGAATCGGGGGGCCTGAAACCACCACATCCTGAGCGATGGGAGGGGCGTTTAAGAATCCCGTGCCAGAGATGGGAATAGTGATGTTGGGATGGTTAAAAAGATTGCCCACGATCGTCATATTGCCATTGTAGGTTGTTGCGGCGGTGGGAGTGAAGACCACGTTCACGGTGGCGGATTGAGCGGCGGGAATGTTGAAGGTGGAGGCATTGGCCGAGAAAATGGGGTTGTCGATCGTGATCGTGCCAGTGGCGGTAGTGCTGCCAAAGTTGGTGATAGTGATCGGGATTGTGGCCGACGCCCCGACCGACTGATCTGGGAAGTCGATGGTGGTATGGGAGACGGGATAAGCTCCCACCAAAGAGGCCAGAGAATACTTCACGCCCTGGAGGATCTCTTTTGAGGTCATGTTTTGCAGGAAGAATACCACTTCGCAGTTGGCTACATTCCAGCTGGCATTCAAAGTAAACTGGAGATTGACGGTGGTCTGTTCCCCGGTAGCAAGGTTTATTTCGGTGCCGTTCTGATTGGGGACCATCAGCCTGTTGACGTTTTCTACTGTGGTCTGATTAAACCACACCTGCGGGATGTGTGATTCTGTGACCACGGCATGCAGCTTGACGTTGGTGTTTGTGTCCGCTTCCGGTTTGGCCACGGTTACAACAGCGGTATAGCTATTGCCGGCAGCGTTGCCGGCAGCGTTGCCCACCGCGGCGAGGGTGTATTTGGCAGCTACGGCCAGACGGGCGTTTACCTTGGGAAGGTAGTTGTTGTACATGGAGGCCGTGGAACTGCCACCCACCGACTGGTTCAAGCCATCAAAGAATGCGGTGGGATAACCGGTGATCCCGTAGAAGGAATTACGGGCGTTGGAATAGGTGTTGGCGTAGGAATCGCCGTTGTGGTTTTTGACGATGGCCACCGCGTGACCATTCTGGAGCAGGTCATGGCATCCCATGGCCGCGCCCGGACAGTAACCGCACCAGGTGCCGGTGCCAACTTCCACAACCACCAGGTTGCGGGGAACAGCGCTCACTGTGGCCACCAGGCCAAGCAGAAGCAGCAAAGATACTAAGTGTTTCATATTAGTCTCTCCCATCTAGGTTGATATTCTTCACTATTAAGCCATAGCATTTTTCGTTCCGCTATGATGAAATATTACGGTTATTGACGTTTGTCAGCTCTTTATTTTTACTGAAACGGATCGCAAGGGCTGGCACCATTCTTTGGGGGACGTTTTCCCGGTGAAGGCCTTGACAGCTGATCATCGGGGGTTGCATTTAAAACTCTCTAACTATCAAGACGGCTTTCTTATTTGGGCTGTTTCTTGGCCCAGCTGTCCCTGAGGCCCACGATGCGGTTAAACACCGGTGTTTCAGGGTTGTGGTCATAATCAGCGGCAAAGTATCCCAGCCGCAGAAACTGGAATCTCTGTCCCGGGACCGCCTTTGCCACAGAGGGCTCTGCCACGCAGGCGGATGAGACGGTGAGGGAATCGGGGCTCAGATAGTCCTGATAGCTCTTGCCCTCTTCCACGTCGTTAAAATCGGCTATCGTGAAGAGCTGGTCATAGAGCCTGGCTTCCACGCTGATGGCGTGGGGAGCGGAGACCCAGTGGATGGTGCCCTTCACCTTGCGGCCGTCCTTGGTCCAGCCGCCTTTGGAATCGGGATCGTAGCTGCAGTAGAGGTGAGTGATCCTGCCCTGGCTATCCTGTTCCACCCGCTTGAGGGTGATATAGTAAGCGTGTTTGAGGCGCACTTCCAGCTCGGGGGCCAGTCTGAACCAGCCCTTGGGAGGGTTCAGGGACACGTCTTCGCGATCCACATACAACTCTCTGGAGAAGGGTATTTTGCGGGTCCCGGCATTGGGATCTTCGGGGTTGTTTTCCGCTTCCAAATCCTCAACCAGGCCTTCAGGATAATTTTCCACGGTGAGGGGGATGGGGTCCAGCACTGCCATTACTCTCACGGCGGTCCTGTTAAGTTCTTCCCTCACGCAGAACTGCAGCAGCTCAAAATCGACGATGGAATTGGCTTTGGCCACTCCGATGCGGTCGGCAAATTCGCGGATCGCTTCGGGAGGGAACCCTCTGCGCCTCATCCCTGCAAGAGTGGGCATGCGGGGATCATCCCATCCGTTCACAATCTGGGTTTCCACCAGTTCCAACAGGCGCCGCTTGCTCATCACAGTGTAACTGAGATTCAGCCGGGCAAATTCTATCTGGCGCGGATGGCAGGGGACGGGAAGCTGGTAAAGAAACCAGTCATAGAGAGGGCGATGGTCTTCAAACTCGAGTGTGCAGATGGAGTGGGTGATCCCTTCCAGGGCGTCTGAAATGCAGTGGGTGTAGTCGTACATGGGATAGATCATCCACTTGTCGCCGGTGCGGTGATGATCGGTCTTTTTGATGCGGTAGATCACGGGATCGCGCATGTTGAGGTTGGGGGAGGCCATGTCTATTTTCGCGCGCAGCGATCTGGATCCTTCCGGGTAGAGGCCATCTCTCATGCCACGAAATAGTTGCAGATTTTCCTCAATGCTCCGGTCGCGATAGGGGCTGTTCTTCCCAGGGACCGTGAGGGTGCCGCGATACTCTCTGATCTGTTCGGGCGAGAGATCACAGACGTAAGCCTTGCCGTCTTTTACCAGGATTTCGGCGTATTCATAGAGCCTGTCAAAGTAGTCCGAAGCGTAAAAGAGCTTGTCATTCCAATCGAATCCCAGCCAGCGGACATCTTCCATAATAGATTCCACATACTCGGTCTCTTCTTTGCTGGGGTTGGTGTCGTCAAATCTGAGGTGACAGACGCCCCCGAAATCTCTCGCGAGGCCAAAATTGAGGCAGATAGACTTGGCGTGGCCGATATGCAGATAGCCGTTTGGTTCAGGCGGAAAGCGGGTCACGATCTTGTTATGCTTGCCAGTCTCCAGGTCCGTCTCAATGATGGAGCGGATAAAATTGGGCACAGGAGCTTTCGCGCCTGCTTCATTATTGGTTTTGTCGCTTGTATCCATATGTTATACCTTTAAAATTTACGTCGATGGTCAGCTTTCAGGCGTGGCAGTTCTCGTCAAGTGCAATATGCGGCTT
>JAGOIY010000031.1 GCA_017995405.1 Candidatus Cloacimonadota bacterium | reverse complement strand
AGTCTCCAATCAGAGCTTCTGTCATATTCCACAAAATCCCGCTGAGGGTTACATCCCCGCTGGCATAGGCCAACTTCGTTTCTCCGGCTCCTTCGAAACCGACTATGTATTGCGCGCTCAGGATGCCTGTGAGCATCATCAGAACAGCGATCAGTAAAGCGTATTTGGGCATTTGGTCTCCAATAATGGTGTCAATGAATATAGAAATATCATTATGACGCGCGTAAGCATATCCGTCAAGCTGATTTTTTGGCGGGTAGCCAGAGGAGTGTGGATATAAGTCCATCATCTCAGATGCGATAAATTCTCAACCCTCTCTACCCTTTTAACTTTCCCATCAGCCTCCTTTACACCACCTATGCCCCACCTATGCCTCTCCTTTGCTTTGGCATGGGTGGAGCAAAAGTGGGGTAGAGGGGAACTGAAAGAGAGTGCTTGACACAAACAGCCCCTCGAAAAAGATGGCGCTCCGGTCAGATTGACCGCCACATAGAGTGTAACGCCAAAAAGTCATTGACAAAAAAACGGAGCCGAAATTGATTGGCAAAACTTGACGCCGATGTAGCTCAATGGTAGAGCAATTGATTTGTAATCAATAGGTTGGGGGTTCAACTCCCTTCATCGGCTCCATAGACGTGGAGAGGTTCCCGAGCGGTCAAAGGGAACAGACTGTAAATCTGTCGTCGGACGACTTCGGAGGTTCGAATCCTCCCCTCTCCACCATCCCTTGTATAGCTGAAGCGGGAGTAGCTCAGTTGGCTAGAGCATCAGCCTTCCAAGCTGAGGGTCGCGGGTTCGAACCCCGTTTCCCGCTCCAATTTTGAAAGTAACGATGAAGCTCAAGTAGCTCAGCAGGTAGAGCACCTCCTTGGTAAGGAGGAGGTCATCGGTTCGAGTCCGATCTTGAGCTCCACTTTCTTTTTGATTACGAAATAAAACACGACATGGAGTGCCGGACGCGCTCCAGGAGGAACAATGGCAAAAGAAAAATTCGTACGTACCAAGCCGCACGTCAACGTTGGTACGATCGGTCACATCGACCACGGTAAGACCACTCTCACCGCGGCGATTACTTCGTATTTGAGCAAAAAGGGCGGCGCTAAATTCCGTTCATTCGACAGTATTGACAATGCTCCGGAAGAAAAAGCCCGCGGTATCACCATCGCCACTGCCCACGTCGAATATGAATCTGACAATCGTCACTATGCCCACGTGGACTGCCCAGGTCATGCTGACTACATCAAAAACATGATCACCGGTGCGGCCCAGATGGACGGTGCCATCCTCGTCGTGAGCGCTTATGACGGCCCGATGCCCCAGACCCGCGAACACATCCTGCTTGCCCGTCAGGTCGGCGTGCCCGCCGTCGTCGTTTTCATGAACAAATGCGACCTCGTCGAAGATCCCGAACTGCTTGACCTCGTCGAAATGGAAGTCCGCGAGCTGCTGGACAAGTATGAATTCCCCGGAGACGAGTGCCCCGTGATCCGCGGTTCCGCTCTCAAAGCCCTCAATGGCGATCCTGAAGGCGAAGCTCAGATCCAGGAGCTGGTGGATGCCATTGACACCTATATCCCGCTGCCAGAACGCGCCACGGACAAACCCTTCCTGATGCCCGTCGAAGACGTCTTCTCCATCCCCGGACGCGGCACCGTCGCTACCGGCAGAGTGGAGCGCGGCGTCATCAAGATCCAGGAAAAAGTGGAGCGCGTGGGTATCCGCGAGACCGTGGAAACCACCTGCACCGGCGTGGAAATGTTTCGCAAGCTGCTCGATGAAGCCCAGGCCGGCGACAACATCGGAGTCCTCCTGCGCGGCTTTGCCAAGACCGACGTGGAACGCGGTATGGTGCTGGCCAAACCCAAATCCATCACCCCCCACACCAAATTCTCCGGCCAGACCTACGTCCTGACAAAGGACGAGGGTGGACGTCACAAACCCTTCCAGGATGGCTACCGTCCCCAGTTCTATTTCCGTACCACGGACGTGACTGGCACCGTGCACCTGCCTGAAGGCGTCAAAATGGTGATGCCCGGTGACAGCGTCACCGTGATCGGACAGCTCATCACCCCCATCGCTATGGAACAAGGCCTCCGCTTCGCCATCCGCGAAGGTGGACGCACCATCGGCAGCGGCGTGGTGGGAACCATCATCGAGTAAGCCACCATGAGAGATATCATCGTACTCGCTTGCGAAGATTGCAAAAACCGCAATTATACCACCACCCGCAACAAACGCAAGCACCCGAACAGGATGGAGCTGAAAAAATTCTGCCCCACCTGCCGGAAACACACAGTTCACAAACAGCGCTAGGCGCTGATAAGATATGTTGCAGGACAGTAGTTCAACTGGTAGAGCACCGGTCTCCAAAACCGGGGGTTGCGGGTTCGATTCCTGCCTGTCCTGCCACGTTCCTTTTAACGGGTTTAGAATGGGGATTTGTTTCCCGCGGATTACGCGGATTGGTACGCAGATCTCGCAGATTTTGAGATGGTTTGGAGGGTTTAAGCCTTTGGATGCTGGATCTTCTCAACCTTTACAAAATCAGAGAGATCCGCGCCATCCACGGTCAAACTACCCATCCACCTCAAGCTCATTTTCGCAGGTATAACAATGAAATTCGACAAAGTAACCCGCTTCTTCCACGACGTGCGCTCCGAAATGCGCTCCGTGACCTGGCCCACCAAGGCCGACCTGAAGGAAGGGACCATCGTGGTGATCGTGATGTCCGCCCTGGTGGCGATATTCCTCGCTCTCGTAGATCTGGGATTCAGCCAGATCGTTGAATTGGTTTTTTAAGTTAAGATGCAAGCCAAAAAGAAAAGCGTGAAACCCGCCCAAGAGCCGACGCCCGGGATCGCTCCGCAAGCCGGCCCTTCTACCATTCCCGCGGAGGGAAAAGAGGATTTGGGGCTTGGAGCCCCGGCCGGTTCACAGCTTGAACGACGCGAAGATGACGGGGCCCAAAGCCCCCAAGCCAGCGTGTCAAACAAAAAATGGTATGTGGTACATACCTACTCCGGCCATGAAAATAAGGTCAAGACCGCCATCGAAAAAGGCCTGGAAGGCACGGAACTCAAAGATCTGGTAGGTCAGATTCTGGTCCCGGTGCGCAAGACCTTTATCATCCGCGAAGGCAAAAAGATCGACCGCGAACGTAAGCTCTTTACCAGCTACGTGATCATCGAAGCGGAACTCAATCCCGCCCTGCGCGCCTATATCCTCAATATCGCCGGAGTTACAAAGTTTCTGGGGATGGCAAAGGATCACAAAGATCCCACCCCGCTTCCCGAAGACGAGGTCAATCGCCTCCTGGGAATCGCCGATCGCGATCCCGAAGCCAAGGCCTTCAGCTTTATGCCCGGAGACGCGGTGCGCGTCACGGCCGGGCCCTTTTCAGAATTTGAAGGCGTGGTCACCAAGGCCGCTGACGATGGCACCAAGCTGGTGATCGATGTCACCGTGTTTGGACGCCGCACCCCGGTGGAATTGAATTCCAATCAGGTAGAAGTAATTAAAAAGTAATATCATAGAGGTTATCATAATGGCAAAGCCAAAAGACGTCGTCGCCATGATCAAGCTGCAGCTTCCCGCCGGGAAAGCCACCCCCGCCCCTCCCGTCGGACCCGCTCTGGGACAGGCCGGAGTGAATATTCCGGAATTCTGCCGCCAGTTCAATGAAAAGACCGCAGACCAGCCCGGGATGGTGTTTCCCGTCGTGATCTCGGTGGCGAAAAACAAATCCTTCACCTTTGAGATCAAAACCCCTCCGGCCTCCGTGCTCATCAAAAAAGCCGCCGGCCTGGCCAAAGGGAGCTCCACTCCCAACAAAGCCAAAGTGGGAAAATTGACCCAGGATCAACTGCGCGACATCGCGCGGCTCAAGATCCAGGATATGAATTGCGAAACCCTTGAATCCGCTATGAGTATGATCGCAGGTACTGCAAGGAGCATGGGCGTCACCACTGAAAATTGATGCGGCCTGTGCAGGAGAACATATTCATTAAGGAGAGTCAATGAAACATAGTAAAAGGTACACCCACGCCTACGCGATGTACGACCGCCAAAAGCGCTTCGATCTGGACGAAGCGCTCAAGATCCTGAAGACCATTCCGGCCTCAAAATTCGACGAGACCGTGGAGGTGCACTTCAATCTGGGCGTCGATCCGCGCAAAGCCGATCAGCAGATCCGCAACTCCCTCGTGCTCCCGCACGGCACCGGTAAAACGGTGAGAGTGCTGGTCTTCGCTGAAGGCGATAAGGCGGATGAAGCCAGAAAGGCTGGCGCCGATTACGTCGGATTGGATGATCTGGTAGAAAAGATCACCGGAGGATGGTTTGACTTTGATATGGTCATCACCACTCCCAATCTGATGGGACGGATCGGAAAACTGGGAAGAGTGTTGGGCCCCCGCGGCCTGATGCCCAATCCCAAAGTCGGGACCGTTACCATGGACATCGTGAAAGCGGTGGACGAGGCTAAGGGCGGAAAAGTCACCTACAGGGTAGACAAATTCGCCAATCTGCATATTCCCGCCGGGAAGATCAGCTTTAGCCCCGAACAGCTCAAAGAAAACATCAAAGCCATCCTGGCCGCCATCCTCAAAGAACGGCCCGCCACGATGAAAGGCGTGTTTATCAAGAGCATCACCCTCTGCACCACCATGGGCCCCGGCATCAAACTACAGGTCGCGAGCGCAACCTTGGAAGCTAAGAGCTAAGGGAGAGATCGAATGGTTCAAAGTGTAAAATACGACCTCGTCACACACTTGAAAGAGAGATTGGCAGACGCTAAAGCGATCGTACTGGTGGATTACAAGGGAATCAACATCGAACAGGTAAACCAGCTCCGGCGTACTTACAGGGCCGGCAAGGTGGATTACTTCGTGCAAAAAAACACCCTGATCAAACTCGCTCTCAATGATCTGGGGATCACAGAACTAGACGCTCATCTGATGGGTCCCACCGCCGTGGCGGTTTGCCATGAGGATGAAGTAGCGCCCGCCCGGGTGCTTGTGAAATTCCTGAAAGACGTGATGGAAGACGCCCCCTTCCCCAGCTTCAAGGCTGGTTTCGTAAGCGGGCAGCTCCTCGATGCCAAACAACTGCAAGCCCTGGCCGCGATGCCTTCCCGCGAAGAACTCCTCGCCAAGGTCCTCGGCAGTGCTCAGGCTCCCATCACCAATTTCGTGAGTGTGACTCAAGGCATCATCCGCAAGTTTGTCTATGCCGTGGATGCCATCCGCAAGAAAAACGCGGAAGCCAGCTAACCCTAAAAGAATTATAATACCCTGGAGGAAAAGATGTCCGATAAACAACAGCAAGTAATTGAATTGATCAAAGGGATGACCGTGCTGGAACTCTCTGAACTGGTCAAAGAAATGGAAGAAATATTTGGCGTGTCCGCCGCCGCTCCCGTGGCCGCTTTCGCGGGTCCCGTGGCCGGGGCTGCCGCCGAAGCCGCTGAAGAACAAAGCGAATTTGACGTGATCCTCGCCAACGCCGGCGACAAAAAGATCAACGTGATCAAAGTAGTCCGCGAAATCACCAAGCTGGGACTCAAAGAAGCCAAAGACCTCGTCGACGGCGCTCCCAAAATGGTGGTAGAAAAAGTTAGCAAAGAAGAAGCCGAATCGGTGAAGAAGAAACTCGAAGAAGCTGGTGCTAGCATCGAACTCAAGTAGGGGATCACTTCCCGAAACTGCTGTCCAAAAAAAGTCCCCAGGGACTTTTTTTGGACTCATTATGCTCAAGAACGGCAAACAATTCAGCGCGGGGCCCGGACTCACTGTCAAGGTGACGTCCGGGACCTTTGGCGCGCGTCTCACAACCCCCAACGCCAGATACCTCTATGCGTAGGTATAACAATCGCAAAGGAGTGAGCTTTTGAGAAAGATCAAAAGTTATTCCCGTATCTCCGGAAGATTCGCGGAGCTTGGAATCCCGGAAGTGGAGATCCCCAATCTGCTGGCCATGCAGGTGGATTCATTCAATGAATTCCTCCAGAAGGACGTCCATCCCCAGCGCCGGGCCAAACAAGGTCTCCAGGCCGTCTTCGAGGCCATCTTCCCGATCGAAGACGTCAAGGGCAATTTCCTGCTCGAATTCATGGAATACAACGTGTTGCAGGAGAAATACTCCATAGACGAGTGCCGTGAACGTAACCTCTCATTTCAGGCACCCCTCAAGGCCAAGATGAGGCTCAGCGTGTTCGAACAGAACGAAGGCGTTCGCGAACACAAAGACACCATCGAACAAGACGTCTTCCTGGGTGAAATCCCGCTGGTTACAGAGCAGGGCACTTTCGTGGTCAATGGCGCCGAGCGTGTGATCATCTCACAGCTCCAGCGCTCCCCGGGTGTTTTCTTTTCGGAGGAAAAACATCCCAGCGGCAAAACCCTCTACTCTGCCAAGGTCATCCCCTACAACGGCTCCTGGCTGGAGTTTGACATCGATATCCACGACGTCATGTATGTCCATATCGACAAGCGTCGCAAACTGCCCGTCACCATCCTGCTCAGGGCCATCGGTATATCCACCAATCACGACCTCAGAAAGGTCTTTTACCAAAGCGAATCGCTTGGTCTGAAAGAGGCGAAAGGCCGCCATTTATATCAGGATATCACCGTCACCGGGGTCCCGGAGCCCATCGCGTTTGCCAACGAACAGATCACCGATAGCCTCATCGCCATCCTGGAATCTCACCAGATCCGCAAGGTCGAGGTGATCGACTACAATTTCGAGATCGCCCGCAAGGTGCTGGAAAACACCATCGCCAAAGATCCCACCACCAACCAGGAAGATGCTCTCCACAAAATCTACAGCCTCATTCGCCCCGGTGAAGAAGCTCCCCTGGAAGCTGCCCGACAGCTGGTGGACCGCATGTTCTTCAACGAAAAACGTTACAACCTCGGTGAAGTAGGCCGCTACAAGATCAATACCCGCCTGGGCATCGATATCGATCCCAGCGTCCGCACCCTCTGCGTGGACGACTTTGTGCATATCTTCAAAACCCTGATCAATATCTATCACGACCTGGATGAGGTGGACGATATAGACAACCTGTCCAACCGCCGCGTCCGCACCGTGGGCGAGCTCCTCCAGGAGCAGTACACATCAGGGCTTTCCATGGTGGCGCGCATCATCCAGGAACGCATGTCCATCTCCAATACCGACGAGATCACCGTGCACGACCTGGTGAATAGCAACGCCCTGATCTCCGTGGTGCAGTCCTTCTTCCTCACCGGACAGCTCTCGCAATTCATGGAACAGACCAATCCCCTGGCCGCTTTGAGGCACAAACGCGCCCTCTCGGCCCTGGGACCAGGTGGCCTGACCCGCGACCGGGCTGGCTTTGAAGTCCGGGACGTGCACGCCTCCCACTATGGCAGAGTGTGCCCCATCGAGACTCCCGAAGGACCCAATATCGGTCTGATCGTGTCGCCCTCCATCTATTCCAGGATCAATCACCTGGGCTTCATCGAAACGCCCTACCGCAAAGTGGTAAACGGCAAGGTGACAGACGATTACGTCTATATGGACGCCGCCCAGGAAGAAAAGTATATCATTGGCCAGTCCGACATCGATCTCGATGACGACCGCCGTATCATGAATGAGACAATCTTTGCCCGCGAACGGGGTGAGTTTATCCAGGTGAGGCCAGATCAGGTCGAGTTTATGGACGTCGCGCCTCAGCAGATGGTTTCCGTTTCCGCGGCCATGATCCCCTTCCTGGAACACGACGACGCCAACCGTGCCCTGATGGGCTCCAATATGCAGCGCCAGGCTGTGCCGCTGATCAATCCTCAGGCCCCGCTGGTGGGCACCGGGATGGAAAAGATCGTGACCATGGATACCTCTACGGTTGCCGTGGCCCCCTACGACGGGGTGGTCACCAATGTCACTTCCGCCTATGTCGAGATCAAACCTCTCAACGAAAAGGACGAGGCTTTCTATCTCAGCACTGCCAACCGCGTCGAGCTCAAGAAGTTCATCCGCACCAACCAGGATACCTGTGTAAACCAGCGTCCCATCGTCCGCATTGGCGATACCGTCCGCAAAGGCCAGGCCGTTTCAGACGGTGCCTGCGTGGAAGACAACCGTCTGGCCCTGGGCACCAACATGCTGGTAGCCTTTATGCCCTGGTATGGTTACAACTATGAAGACGCCATCATCCTCAGCGAGAAGGTGGCGCGCGAAGACACCCTCACCTCCATCTACATCGAAGAGATGGAAGTGCTGGTTCGCAACGTCAAGAACGGCCGGGAAGAACTAGCCTATGATATCCCCAATGTACCCGCCCAGGCACTCCGCAATCTGGACAAGACCGGCATCATCCGCGTGGGTTCTGTGATCCACGCCGGCGACATCATCGTGGGTAAAGTTACTCCTAAAAGCATCGAGATCGATCCCTCTCCAGAGGAGAATCTCATGCGAGCTCTGTTTGGCGACCGGGCCGGTGACTTTACAAATAGCTCCCTCAAGGCCAAACCCGGCATGGAAGGAGTGGTCATCGATGTGAAGGTCTTCTCCCGCAATGAGGACGGCACCGAGCAGGACGAGGACATGGACGAGAAGATCCTCAAGCTGAAGTCCGACCTCAATATCCGCCGCAAAAAGGTGGAGGACTTCAAGGAAGAGAAGCTCACAGCCGCCCTGCTGGGTGAAGTGGCCAAGACCATCTGGGATGAAAAGTCCAACGTTTACTTCATTGCTCCCGGCAAGAAGATCACTGCCGACGACATCGCCCGGATCAACTTCCGTAAGCTGGACCTGGATGTCGAGCTGGTGGAAGATATGGCCAAAAACGAGCTGATCTACGGCCAGATAATCCTCAAGATCAAGCAATCCCTGGAGCAGAGCGACAACGTCTATCGCAAGGCCCGCGAGCGTATCCGTCACGGTGACGAGCTCCAGTATGGCGTGCGCAAGATGGTAAAAGTCTATGTGGCCAAGAAGCGCAAGATCGAGGTGGGAGACAAGATGGCCGGTCGTCACGGCAACAAAGGCGTGATCTCTATTGTGGCCCCTATCGAGGATATGCCCTTTATGGAAGACGGCACTCCCGTCGATATCGTTTTGAACCCTCTGGGTGTGCCCTCCCGTATGAACATCGGCCAGATCATGGAGACCCATCTTGGCATGGCAGCCCGGGCTCTGGGATTTGAGGTGGAAACCCCCATCTTTGACGGTGCTACTGTGGATGACATCCAATCCGAGCTCAAAAACGCCGGTTACGCTCCGGACGGCAAGCAAGTGCTCTACGACGGCAAATGCGGCGAGCCCTTCAAGGAGAGAGTGACGGTAGGCGTGATCTATATGATGAAGCTCAATCACCTGGTGGCGGACAAGATGCACGCCCGCTCCACAGGCCCCTATTCCCTCATCACGCAGCAACCTCTGGGTGGTAAAGCCCAGCATGGCGGCCAGCGTCTGGGTGAGATGGAAGTCTGGGCCCTGGAGGCATATGGCGCGGCTCATCTGCTGGAAGAGATGCTCACCATCAAGAGTGACGACGTGGATGGGCGCAACAACGCCTTCAAGGCTATCACCAGAGGCGACAATCCGCCGCCTCCAGGGGTGCCGGAATCATTTAACGTGCTGATCAGCGAGCTCAAGTCTTTGGGCTTTGACATCGAATTCATCAAAGAATCAGAAGATACTCAGGGGAGGTAACATGCTGAAAGACAACCGACGCGAGATCAGGCCCAACGACTATGACTTTGTGCGCATCAGGATCGCCTCTCCGGACACGATCGTCAATTCCTGGTCGCATGGCGAAGTCACCAAACCCGATACCTTGAACTACCGCACCCTCAAGCCCGAGAAGGACGGCCTCTTTTGCGAACGCATCTTTGGCCCCGAGCGGGATTACGAGTGCGCCTGCGGCAAGTATAAAAAGAAACGCTTCCAAAACACCGTCTGCGATCGCTGTAACGTGCTGGTAACCACCTCCCGGGTGCGTCGTACCCGCATGGGCCACATCCAACTGGCGGTTCCGATCGCCCACATCTGGTTTGTGAAGAGCGCTCCCAGCAAGATCGGCACCCTGCTGGACATGACGGTCAAAGACCTGGAACGGGTGCTGTATTACGAATCCTTTATCGTGATCGACCCGGGTGACAGCCCCTATGAGAAGTTTGAGCTCATCGAAGTGGATGAATACTATGAAATCCGCGATAAAGTGGGCGACAACTTCATCGCCATGATGGGAGCCGAAGCGGTGCGCGAACTGCTGACCCGCATCGATCTCAAGAATGAAGCCCTCAACATCCGCAGCCGCCTCAAAATGGAAAAGGCCACCCTCCACAAGCAGAAGCTCATCAACAAGCTAAAGATAGTGGATGCCTTCATCAAGAGCGGCAACAAGCCGGAATACATGATCATGGAAGCCCTGCCGGTGCTGCCACCCACGCTGCGTCCTCTGGTCCCGCTGGAAGGCGGACGTTTTGCCACGGCCGATTTCAACGATCTCTATCGCCGCGTGATCACCCGCAACAACCGTCTCAAGCAGCTTCTGGAGATCCGCGCCCCCGAGGTGATCCTCCGCAACGAGAAACGCATGCTGCAGGAAGCGGTGGACGCCCTGATCGACAACTCCCGCAAGCCCCGTCCCGTGAGGGGAAGAGGCAATCGCCCCCTGAAGTCGCTGACCGACCAGCTCAAGGGCAAGCAAGGCCGTTTCCGGCAGAATCTGCTGGGTAAGCGCGTGGACTATTCCGGCCGCTCGGTGATCACCGTGGGCCCGGAGCTCAAGCTCTATCAATGCGGCATCCCCAAGGACATGGCGGTGGAACTCTTCAAGCCTTATCTGATCGAACGCCTGCAGAAGCTGGGCGAGGTAGACAAGGTGAAAAACGCCAAGAAGCTGATCGAGAAGAAACAGCCGGAGATCTGGTCCATTCTGGAAGACGTGATCAAAGATTACCCCGTGCTTTTGAACCGTGCTCCCACTTTGCACCGCTTGGGCATCCAGGCATTTATGCCGGTGCTCACGGACAACAAGGCCATCCAGTTGCATCCCATGGTCTGTGTGCCTTTCAACGCGGACTTTGACGGCGACCAGATGGGTGTGTATGTGCCGCTGGGGGTGGAAGCGCAAATCGAAGCCAGGGTGTTGATGCTCTCCACCCGCAACCTGCTCTTGCCCGCGAACGGCCGTCTGGCCATGGCGGCGAACCAGGATATCGTGTTGGGCTGTTATTATCTCACCATGGAAGCTGGAGACGCTCCAGCCGACACCACCAGCCTTCGCCATTTCTACGGACCCGTGGAAGTAATCACCGCTTATGAGGCGGAAGAGCAGCTTTGCAGCGTCAAAGGCCACAGCGAGGTAGAACGCAATCTGGATCTGCACAGCTGGATCCGCGTCCGGATCGGCAGTGAATTGATTACAACCACGGTGGGCCGCGTGATCTTCAATCAGATCATCCCCCAGGAAGTGGGCTATCAAAATATCACCTACGACAAAGGCAAGCTCAACGACCTGGCCATGCTGAGCTATGACGCTGTGGGTCAGTGGCGTACCGCGGTGATGCTGGACGACCTCAAGGAGCTGGGATTCCGCTATGCCACCCGGGCGGGGGTGACCTTCAGCTTTGGAGACATCGTGGTGCCGGCCCGCAAGGGTGAGATCATCGCGCAGTCTGAAGCCGAAGTGAAGAAGGTGTTTGACCTCCACCAGAAAGGTGGCATCACGGAAAACGAACGCGTAGGCCGCATCGTGGACCTGTGGAAAAAGACCACCGTCCGCGTGACGGACGAGATGATGGAAGAGCTCACGCATAGCCGTCAGGGCCTCAACTCCATTTATATGATGTACAAATCCGGGGCGCGCGGTTCCAAAGACCAGATCAAGCAGTTGGGTGGGATGCGCGGTCTGATGGACAAGCCCTCCAAGATCGGGTCCACCGGTGGCGCCGATGTGATCGAGACGCCCATCAAATCAAACTTTTATGAAGGCCTCACGGTGCTGGAGTATTTCGTATCCACCCACGGGGCCCGTAAGGGCCTGGCGGACACGGCCCTCAAGACCGCCGACGCCGGCTATCTCACCCGCAGATTGGTGGACGTGGCGCAAAACGCCATCATCACTCTGGAAGATTGCGGCACCGGCCGGGGCGTGCACATGTCTGTCCTCAAAGAAGGCAACGAGATCGTGCAATCTCTGGCGGAGCGGATTCAGGGGCGGGTATCTCTGGAGGACGTGGTGGACCCCGTCACCGGGAAGGTGCTCGTCAATGCCGGGGATGAGATCAGCAACAAGATGGCGCGCACCATTCAGAATCACGGGATCATTAGCGTCTATGTGCGCTCGGTGCTCACCTGTGAAGCGGAGCGGGGCATCTGCGCCAAGTGTTATGGCCGCAACCTGGCCACGCAAAAACCGGCCACGATTGGAGACCCCATGGGCATCATAGCGGCGCAGAGCATAGGCGAGCCGGGGACGCAGCTCACTCTGCGCACCTTCCATATCGGTGGAGCGGCCTCCACGGCCACGGAACTGGCTGAAGTGGTGTCCAACCACGACGGGATCGTCAAGTTTGACCGCATGAACACCGTCACCAACATCGAAGGTCATCTGATTTCCGTGTCTCACCTGGGCAAGATCATCCTGGTGGAAGCGGAGGACGAGACCAGGGTGCTGGAAGAATACAAGGTGGAATACGCCGCCACGGTGCACGTGCAGGATGGTCAAAAGATCGTGACCAATACCAGGCTGCTGAGTTGGGACCAATTCAACAACCCGCTGATTTCGACGGCCAAAGGCGTGTTGCACTATGACAACTTTATCAAAGACATCACCTTCAAAGAGGAATACAACGATATCACCTACAGCCGCGATCTCACCATCATCGAATCCAAGGACCGCAAAAAGCAGCCGCAGTTCCGGATCGTAGCGGAAGACGGATCTGCCACTCTGGTTCCCCTTCCCGCCGGGTTGACGGTGCGGGTGGAGGATGGGGCCTTTGTGCACACCGGCGACATTTTAGGCCAGACCTCCAGAATGACCATCAAGCAGCGGGACATCACCGGTGGTCTGCCCCGCGTTCAGGATCTCTTTGAGGCGAGAGTGCCCAAGGACAAGGCCAGGATCTCAGATATTGACGGCCGCGTCACCATCGGCGGTCTCAAGAAGACCGGGCGCGACATCTTTGTGACGCCTTCCAACGGTCTCTTCGCTCCCGCGGATGGAAAAGTGCTGGTGCAGAGCGATGAACTGCGTAACCGGGTGGTGCTGCTCACCGATAAGGCCATCCTGGCAGCCAACGATGGCAAGGTGAGCATCCATGAGGATGGCAAATCCCGAACGGTGACGGTGACCAAACGCGGCGGCAAGGGTGAGGAGTATAAGATCCCCAGGTCTTTCCAGATCATTGTGGCGCCGGATCAGTCTGTGAAGACCGGAGCACCGCTGGGAGGCCTCGTCTTTGATATCCCGGAGCTGCAGAGCCCCATTGTGGAGACCGGAGACGCGGTGCAAAAGGGCCAGGCCCTGGCCGGGCGCAAGTATTCCATCCCCTCCGGCAAAAGGATCATCGTGCATCAGGGCGACTATGTGGAATCCGGAGACGCGCTTTCGGACGGTCCTCTGGATCCTCACGACATGCTGGTGAAAGGGATCATCCCGGCCCAGCTCATGATCCTGAACGAGATCCAGGAAATCTATCGCAAACAGGGCGTGAAGATAGACGACAAGCACGTGAGCGTGATCATCCGTCAGATGTTTAAGAAGCTGCGGATCACCGATCCCGGCAGCACGTCTTTCCTGGAAGGGGACATCGTGGACAAGACAGCGGTGGAGCGTGAAAACCGGGAAGTGCTTCAATATGGCAAGGCCCCGGCCCAGAGCGAACAATTGTTGCTGGGGATCACCAAGACCTCCCTGCTCACCCAGAGCTGGCTTTCTTCCGCCTCTTTCCAGGAGACCACCAAGGTGCTCACCCGCGCCGCCATCGAAGGCAGCGTGGATCACCTCGAGGGCCTCAAGGAAAGCATCATCCTGGGTCACCGTATCCCTGTGGGAACCGGCACCAGGATCTATAATCAGAGGATCGAACAAGCTGTGGGCGAAGGTAAGACGGTAGCCCAGATCATCAATAGTTTCGCCCATCCGGATACTGAGCCGGAAAGCGAAGACATAATGGATTTCTAACCCCAATCAAAGCCATGAAAATAAAACTGGAGGTAATCAGTGCCAACCATTAATCAACTGATTAGAAAAGGCAGAACTGAGATCGAAAAGAAGAAAAAGAACAGGGCGCTTATGGGATGTCCGCAAAGGCGCGGAGTATGCACTCGTGTTTACACGACGACGCCCAAAAAACCGAACTCAGCTCTTCGTAAAGTAGCCCGTGTCCGTCTCGTGAACGGATTTGAAGTTACAGCTTACATTGGCGGTGAAGGCCACAACCTGCAGGAACACAGCATTGTGCTGGTTCGCGGCGGTCGTGTGAAAGACCTTCCCGGCGTGCGCTATCACATCGTGCGCGGCGCTTTGGATTCTGCTGGAGTGGAAAAGCGTGTAAACTCCCGCTCCAAGTATGGCACCAAGCGTCCCAAGGTCAAAAAATAGGGAGGAATGAAAGATGCCGAGAAAGAGAAAAGCCGTCGTCCGTGAAGTCCTGCCGGATCCCAAATACAACGATGTCGTTCTTACCAAGTTTATGAACTGCCTGATGGTGAAGGGCAAAAAGAGCCTGGCTGAAAAGATCGTCTATGGCGCTTTTGATATCATTGCCGCCAAGACCAAACAGCCCCCCCTCGAAGTCTTCAAGGCCGCTCTGGATAACGTCCGTCCCCTCGTGAAAGTGGTATCCCGCCGCGTCGGTGGTTCCAACTATCAGATCCCCATGGAGATCAACGAGAAAAACGGCCGCGCTCTGGCCTTCCGCTGGCTGATCAGCTATGCCCGCAACCGCAGCGAAAAGACCATGATCGAAAAGCTGGCCGGCGAACTGATGTCCGCCTACAAAAAAGAAGGCTCCTCAATCAAGAAACGTGAAGACACCCACAAGATGGCCGAAGCCAATAAAGCCTACGCCCATCTGAGATGGTAGTTTCAACGAGCCCTTTACGATCGATTGTCGCCCCAGTCACTATGGCTGGGGCGATTCCTTTGGGTTAAGCGTAACGCGTTACGCGTGAAGCGGTTGACCCTGCGGCTATCCCAGCAGCGATGCAGAGAAGTTGTTTCACTACAGAGATACGGAGGTCCTTTTCACCACAGAGGCCTCAGAGGAGAAAGACAGAGAGGATTACAGGGGTTGTGGGTTTTCGAATTATAAAGCAGCTAAGTAGTGGCGGGACAGATCACTCTTCCAAAATTCAAAACCACCCCTCCAGTCACATCGCGCAGCGATCTCACCTTACACAGGTATCTCACATGCGCAGCATCTCACAGCGCAG
Organism: Candidatus Cloacimonadota bacterium; assembly: GCA_017995405.1. GTDB lineage: Bacteria > Cloacimonadota > Cloacimonadia > Cloacimonadales > Cloacimonadaceae > UBA3900. The sequence continues at coordinate 1,933 of JAGOIY010000031.1, read as the reverse complement.
CTCTCACATGGCATAGGCATCTCACTCTTTGTCTTGACAGAAAGCCCCCTCCCAAAAGAAATGCGCTCAAGCGCGTCCCTGTAGCTCAGCTGGATAGAGTGGCACCCTCCGAAGGTGAAGGTCAGGCGTTCGAATCGCCTCAGGGACGCCATAAAAATCTCCGGAACGATATGAGCAGCGACGTCATCCTCACCCTGACAGACATTTCCAAGAGCATCGGCGACAAGCTGATCTTCTCGAATATCTCTCTGGGTATTCACCAGCAGGAAAAGATCGGCATCGTGGGTGTAAACGGCTGCGGCAAAACCACTTTGCTGAGAGTGATCGCCGGAGAGATTTCCGCCACTACGGGTGAGCGCATCTTCCGCGGCAAGACAAAGATATCCTATTTGCCTCAAGATCCCGTCTTCGATCCCAACATCCAGGTGCTGGACCACCTCATCCCCGATCACTCCGTCGATCCAGAACATGACGACAGCTATGTCTATAAATCCGTCCTCAGCCGGCTCGGCATCACAGAGTTTCACAAACCCCTGGGGCTGCTTTCCGGAGGCCAGCGTCGCAAAACAGATCTGGCCAGGGCTCTGGTCAACGATCCCGACCTCCTTATCCTCGACGAGCCCACCAACCACCTGGACATGGATACCATCGAATGGCTGCAGGATTACCTCGCCAAGCTCAAAAAGACGGTGATCTTCGTTACCCACGACCGCTATTTCCTGGATGCCGTCAGCACTCAGATCTGGGAGATGGATAAAACCAAACTCTTTGTAAGCAGAGGCAACTACAGCGAATATCTGAAGGGCAAACTGCTGCGGGACGTGGATGCCCAGCGCAAGGAGACTCGTCGCCAGGCCCAGCTTTCCAAAGAACTGCAGTGGCTGGGACGCGGTGCCAGAGCTCGCGCCACCAAGCCCAAACATCATGTGGATAAGGTCAAGGAACTGCTCAGCAAATCCTATCTGATCTCAAACTCCGAGCTCGATATCTCCTTTCAGACCGATCGCCTCGGTAAGACCATCCTGGAACTGCATCGCCTCTCGAAAAGTTATGGCGGCAGGGAGCTTTTCAGGGATATCGACCATCTCTTCCAACCCAGAGAGCGGATCGGCATCATCGGCCCCAACGGCTGCGGTAAAACCACCCTCCTGAGGTTGATCACCGGTGAGGAAGAAGCCGATCTGGGCAGCATCAAGGTGGGCCTCAACACCCATTTTGCCTACTACCGTCAGGATGAGGAGAGCTTTGACCCCACCATGAGCGTCTATGACTACATCGCCCAATTCGCGGAAGTGATCAAGACCAAAGACGGCACCCGGCTCAGCGCTTCCGAAATGCTGCAGCGCTTTCTCTTTGATGGCAAGATGCAGCAACAAAAGCTGGGAGCCCTTTCCGGAGGCGAACGCAAACGCCTCTACCTGCTCAAATCCCTGATGTTTGGCGCTAATTTCATCATCCTGGACGAGCCCACCAACGATCTGGATATCCGCACGCTCGAAATCCTGGAGGACTATCTGGATGCCTTCGACGGTTGCCTGTTGGTGGTATCCCACGATCGCTTTTTTCTGGACCGCACCATCGACTATCTCTTTGTGTTTGAAGGCACTTCCATCCGCAAGATCCCTGGCAACTACTCAGACTACCTGCTCATCAAACGCTACCAGACCGAAGAGGAAGAAGAACGCGCGCAGGCCTCAATGATCATGCGTCCCAAACGTCAGACCAGGGGCCTCAACTACAACGAGCAGCGAGAATTGGACCAGATCAGCGTCGAGATCGAGAGCCTGGAAAGCCGCCTTCTCGACCTCGAAACCGAGCTCTCATGCCCAAATCTCAAACCCGAGGACTATTCCCGCATCAGCGCTTCGCAACAAGAGCTGGAAGCCCGTCATTCCACCCTCCTGGAACGCTGGCTGGAACTCAGCGAAAAGGC
>JAGOIY010000160.1 GCA_017995405.1 Candidatus Cloacimonadota bacterium | reverse complement strand
GAGGAAAACAGGATTTGCAGCAGGAAGATCACGATCAGGACGAGCAGGGCTTTCTGACGGGTTTTGGGAGCGTCCGGATCCAGAAAGTATTGCAGCGCGATGATTCCGATGATCACAAAGCTCACGATGGAAAAGAGATAGCCCAGCAGCCAGACAAACAGGTTGCCCAGCAGAATGCCAAACACGCCCACGGGATTGCTGGCGTCGTACTTGGCGGCGGAAAACCAGCTCAAGACCCCACCCGCTTCTTTCAATACGGACATGTCATCCTTGAGGGCCTGGGGACCGGTGAGCAGTCCCAGCACCATCAGCAGGCAAAAGATGAAGATCAGGGCCGCGGACAGACGACGCTGCCAGGGCTTCCAGCCTCGCTTGCGGGTGCTCTTTTTGGCAGTGGCGGTTTTGGCCATAAAATATTCCTTAGACGTTGAAACGGATGGAGATGATGTCTCCGTCCTTCACGATGTATTCCTTGCCTTCCAGACGGAAGAGGCCTTTCTCGCGCAGGGCTTTTTCGCTGCCATGGTCGATCAGATCGGCGTAGGCAAAGCATTCGGCGCGGATGAAGCCCCGGGCCAGATCGCTGTGGATCTTTCCGGCCGCGGTGACGGCGTTGTCACCTCTGGTGATCGTCCAGGCGCGCACTTCGTCCTCTCCCACGGTGAAAAAACTGAGGTAGCCCATGAGCTGATAACAGAGCTGGGTTAGGCGGTCGCGGATGGAGCTGGTGATGCCCATATCTTCCATAAAGACAGCGGCTTCCTCATCCTCAAGCTTGCTGAGTTCCTCTTCAAAGCGGCCGGCGATATCGATGGCCAGATAGCCCCGGGAGCGAATCTGGTCCAGGAGGCCCTGCTGCTGGCCAAAACTCTCTTCGGAGCAGTTGAGCAGCACCAGGAGCGGCTTCTGGCTAAAGAACTGAAAGCCGCGCAGGGTCTTGGCCTCTTCGGGGGCCATCTCCATGCCGCGGATGGGCTTGCCGTCTCGCAGCTGCTCGCAGACCTCTTTGAGCACCCTCTCCTCCAGTTGGATGGCGGGAGTCCTGACGCCGCGCTTGTAGCCCAGCTCGATGCGCTCCAGCCGTTTTTCCGCCACGATCAGATCGGTGAGGATCATCTCGTCTTCAAAGTTGCCCAGGTCGCGGATGGGGCTGTAATCTCCCACCAGGCCGTCCAGCTCGTCGTCCGGGAAGTTTCTGAGGGCCAGCACAAAGCCTTCGCAGCTTTTAATGTCTGAGAATAGGGCGTTATCGGCATTCTCGGCATGGCTGGAGAAGATGCCGGGGTAGTCGTGATATTCGATATTGGCGTAGATGGTTTTCTTGGGCTTGTAGAGCTCGGAGAGGGCAGTTACGCGGGGATCGATCACCTGCACCACGCCCACGTTGGGTTCGTCCACCGGAGCGTATTTGTCCGTGGAGTGGGAAGTGCCGGTGAGGGCGTTGAATATGGTGGTCTTACCGCTTTTGGGCAGGCCGATGAGGGCGATCTTCATGCAGTTTCTTTCCTTTGTCGCAGATGTAGCGGAGGGCTTTGAGCTCGATGGGGTTGAGGGGACGCCAGGCTCCGGTGGCCAGGTTTTTGAGCATCAGGGGGCCAAACTGGAGGCGCTTGAGGCTTTTCACCTTGCCTCCCACGGCTTCCACCATCTGACGGATCTGGCGCTTGCGGCCTTCGCGGATCACGACCTTGAGGGTCATGCCGCCCTCGTGTTCGCTTTTCACGTAAACTCCGGCTGAAAGGGTCATTCCACCTTCGATGGCCACTCCTTCCCGGAGCTGAGTGATGGCCGCTCTGGAGAGGCGGGGCGTCACATCCACCTTGTAGACCTTTTCCACCTTGAAATTGGGATGGGTGAGCAGGTTGATCATATCGCCGTCGTTAGTGAGCAGCAGGAGGCCTTCGGAGTTTTTGTCCAGACGGCCGGCATAATTGAGGTTGGCTGCCTCGACGGGCAGCAGCTTGTAAATCGTGTCCCGGCCTTGTTCATCGGCATGGGAGACCACGTAGCCGCGGGGTTTGTTGAGCACCAGATAGAGCAGCTCTTTGGTGATTCCCAGGGCTTTGCCGTCCACCTTGACCTCATCCTCGAGGGGGTTGACGCGGCGTCCCAGATCGGTGACGGTCTGGCCGTTGATGCTGACCCGGCCGGAGCTGATCAGCTCTTCAGTTTTACGGCGTGAACCGAGGCCGTTTTCAGCCAGAAAGCGGTTGAGGCGAATGCCTTCACCAGCGTTCGAGGCTGTTTTGGACGATCGTCCGGAAGAGACTCTGGATGAGCTCATCGGTGGCTTCCTCTTTGCTTTTAAATTTGGCGGTGCTGGCCTCGCTGACGGCATAAGTCTCCGAGAGCGTGAGGCTTTTGTTTTCCCAGATGAGCTCGTTGCGCACGAGGTCCGAGAAAGTGACGCTGAGCGTGAGCCGCAGCTGATAATCCTGGATGTTGTTGCCGGTGTCGTAGCTGTAAACGCGCTCTTCGAAACTGGTAATCACGCCTTCCAGCTGGCAGTCCGGGGCCTGTGTGACGGGTTTGAGCCTGCCATCGTTTCTAAACTGCCGGTTCAGTCCGGTGAACACCTGATCGGCGATATCAAACTCCGCGGAGCGATTCTCAAAGGGGGCCACGCGAATTTTTTTTAGATGCGGATAAGCGTTTGAATACACAGAATATGAGCATCCAAAAAGTACAACGCAGAGCAGGGCTGCTTCAATTATTTTCTTGACCATATGTCAAGCCCAAAAAAAATCATATCCTTGTCAAGATAAACCTTGAATTCAGATAAAAACATTGATGTCCCCGATACTCAAAGGAGGTATCACCATGGCCAAAAAATTCCTGTCCCGAGCGGACGCGGCCAAGAAGCTCAAAGTGTCCGAAAAGGTCATCCAGGAGATGATCAACAGCAAGGTCTTCGAGAGCAAGCTGGTGGGAAAGAACGTCAAGATCGACGAAGACTCCCTCAACGAATGGCTGGAAAACCTCAACGAAAGCGAAGAGAAAATGCTGGCCCTGAAGCGCGTGATCTGCCACTTTGAGGAATACATGCGCCCCGAAAACATCTTCCTGGACTTTGCCGCCGAAAACAAATACGACGCCATCCGGGTGCTGAGCGAAAAGGCCAAAGACCTCAAGCTGGTGCGCGACGCCCGCTGGCTCTATGAAGTGGTGGTGGCCCGCGAGGAACTGATCTCCACGGCTATCGGCAATGGCGTGGCCCTGCTGCATCCCCGTCACCTGCATCCCTCCAAGATCAAGGTGCCGTCCATCCTCTTTGGCCGCAGCCTGGAAGGAGTGGATTTTGACGCGCCGGACAACAAGCCCGTCAACATCTTCTTTATGTTGCTGCTGCACAACGACAAACAGCACCTTTTCAGCCTCAGCTACATCTCCAAGCTGATCATGAATCCCGAGATCCTGGCCAGCTTCAGCAGCGCCGCGGATAAGGAAGCCATCCACGAAGCCCTCACGGTGCTTCCCGAAACCCAAAACAGATAATGCCCCTGGTGAGAGTGATCCTGGGCAGCAAGTCCGATCTGGAGAGCTGCCAGCCGATTAAGGACACCCTGGCGGAGTTTGAGGTGGATTATGATTTCCACGTCTCCTCCGCCCATCGCAAACCGGAACAGACCGCCCTGCTGGCCAAAAACGCCGCC
>JAGOIY010000159.1 GCA_017995405.1 Candidatus Cloacimonadota bacterium | reverse complement strand
GGAGGGGTCATATCCCTGCCACGCAGAGGTTTGACTCTTCCCGCGGCGTGATGGGGAGAGTTTGGTTTGGGTTGCGCGTTGTTGCGTTGATTGGGATTCTGTCGTTTGTTTTGGGGCTGGTTCTGCTTTCTGGGCTGGTTTCCAGACTGGGGCGGGCGATTCATGGCGGCCCTGCCAAAGCGCTTTTTCTTGTCCCGCTGCATATGCTCCGTTGCGTATTGCATCACGGTGGGAGCGGTGTTGTCCCGGTGGTTGAGCAAAAACTCCTCCACTTCGTCAGAGTGCAGGGCCCAGAGCTCTCTCAAAAAGATTCCCACTCCCTGCTGCACCACCTTTTCCGGGTCCTTCAAAAGAGGCTGGATGTATTCCAGCAGGCGTTCTGGAGAGGCTTTGTCTCTCAGATAAAGCATGGTGAGCGCGGCCACTCTGCGGGTCCACTTGCTGGTGGCCGTCCTCCAGGTCTCAAAATCGTCCAGCGAGGCGATCCCCAGTTCCAAAAAGACAGGCGTGATCTTGGTAGCCAGTAGATCGGCGTGGGCAATGTTTTCGATGCCCTGTTCCAGCCATTCAAACACCGCCTCATAGACATAGCGGTCCACGCGGGGACGGTGTTTCTTGATGAGTTGCACGGCCAGGAGGCCAAACTCAAACTTGTGGGTGGAGAGGAAGATCTTGCCCAGATCGGCAATTTCCTGAGGACTGGGATTGAAGCGGTCCAGCACCATCTGTCTCAGCTCGCGCTGTTCGGCGTCTGAGAGGCCAAAGGCGTCGTAACCTTCCTTATACAGGGGGGCGTTTTTGATCATGACCTGGGGGTTTTCGTGGTCGTAAAGATATTGCAGGCACATATCATATATTTCCTGCTGCCTTTCGTTGGCGGGCTTGATAAAGCTCATGGCTTACTCCTGAGTATCGTGGGCATAGCCTTTCCCCTTTCCGGTTGCCAGCACGTGCCAGCGGTTGAACATCTGTCGCAGCCTCCAGGCCATGGTCTTGCCTGGATTTAGCTGGGCCAGCATTTTGCGCAGAAAGAGGTCCCAATTGGTGCTCTCCTGGTCCTTGAAAAAGCCGCTGCCGCTCATCACCTCCAGCATATAGTCACGCAGGCGGTCCAGCTCTTTGCCTGAAACGGCAGGGGCCGGTTTTTTGGCAGCAGTGGTTGGCAGGGAGTCAGTTTCAAAGCGTTCCGAAAGGGGAAGGCGGTATAGCTCCCAGACGGCAATAGCCACCGCCTGGGCAAGATTGATGGATGGAAATGCCGGATTGGCGGGGATATGGCATCGGAGGGCGCAAAGATCAGCCTCGGCATCGGTGAGGCCAAAGGTCTCGCGTCCAAACACCAGCCCCAGCCTGAGGTGCCGGCTCCTGAGCGCGTAGGATGCCATGGCGGGTGGATCGAGGTCGATGGGCTTAAGCTTGCCCACCCGTCTGGAAAAAGCGATCACCCTGTCGAGGTCTCGCACGGCAGCGGCCAGATCATCAAAGATCTCGGCTTCAGTGAGGATATCCTCAGAGTGCATCGCCAGATAAAAGTCGTTCTTGCTGGGCACCGATCCCACCACTCTGAGCTTATGAAAGCCAAAGTTGTTCATGATTCTGGCTACGGCGCCCACGTTACCCTCATAGATGGGCTCCACCAGAATGATGTGGACAAGATTGGGATCGATGCAGAGTGAATTCAATCCAGAGCTCAGTTTCGGATGATCTGGGCCAGGCGGTTCCCCATCTGAGATACGATGGGAGCGCCGTCCACTCTCCAATCCTGGATAGCGCGCTGGGTCACGGAGACAAACTCAGGGCTCTGGTCCTTGCGGTTGCGCTGAGCTATCAGGCTGGCGAGCTTCTTCATCGTATTCCAGAGCACCCGGGCCCGGTTTTCATCGCCGTCTTTCAGCCAGCGACGGATGTTTACATAGGTGTGCAAAGGACGGTAACGCCCTACCTGAGTGAGCACATGGGATATTTTATCCTGCACTTCCTCACTCTCGTCATCAATCAGGTTTTCGATAAAGGTGAGCACAAATTGGGGACTGCGGATGGCGATGTTTTCCATGCCGTGCATGCTCATGGCGCGCTTCTTGGCGCTGGGAGATTGCGCCCAGACCGGCATGGTGCTTTTCATCAGGTCCGGACTGGCCTTCCAGAGCTCGAAGAGGATGGTTTCGCTCTCCCAGGGCACACTTTCCACCGTCTTTTCCAAAATCCTGATGATCACGGCCGGATCGCTGCGCCGGTTGTAGTAAAAGTAAAAGAGCGCGGTGGCGCGAATGCCGTAAATGTGGTCCTCGAGGAGCTCGCCGCAGACGTCTTCCATGGCGCCGGGGCCATCATAGTTTGCCAGCCTTTTGCCCAGTTCTTCCCTCACAAAGTAGTTGGGGGTGTTTGCCATTTCCGTGATCTGTTTGCGGGCAAGGTCGATTTTATCTTTATCCAGATTGCGGAAGATCTTTTCCACCTGGGCGTCCATTAGTTTGTAATCGTCCAGATTTAGACGACCAATTTCTTTGATCATGTGCGTATGCTCCAGCTATGAATGTCTCGCGCGCCGCAAAACACATTGTTACATATAAATCAGGGAATCATCTCTCCCGCGGCGCTTGATGTAAGGCATTTTGTTTTATGATGTTATCATCGCTCTTTGGTGGCCGAGGCGGCCGTTTTTGAGATAGCGATCTGAGAACCCATGTTACCTGGGGGAAAAGATAATCGAGGCCGCAAATCTGTCAAGCGCTTTCTGCCAGCCAGGCAAAGAACAGGCTCTCAGACCTCAGGGTGTCCATAATCAAAAAAGGCCGAACCCTGCGGGAACGGCCTTTCTATTCAGGAGTTATAGTTTATTTCATCATCACGGCACGGGTGCTGAAGCGTTGGCTGCCGCTCCGCAACACCAATTGATACACCCCGCTGGAAACGAGACTGCCCTTGGCGTCGCGTCCATCCCATATCACTTTGTGACTGCCCTTGACCAAGTTCGAGTCCATCAGCCGGCGCAGCATTTGACCGCGCAGATTGTAGATTTCGATGGTCGTCCGGCCAGGTTGATCCACTGTGAAGCGGATATTGAGATCGGGATTGAAGGGATTGGGATAGAGAGTGTTAAATCCAGCCGGCAACACCAGTTCAGGCGTCTCGGGCTGCGGAGGAGCGTAGCTGATGCTGACAGGTCCGTGATACTGAGAGGAGCCTTCCATCTCGAGGCTTTGCAGCCAATACCAGTAGGTGCCGGGCTCATAGATCTCACGGTCGAAATACACGTAGCTCTGCGCCTGGGATGTATTGGTGGCTTCGATAAGGCCATCCAGCAGGATCGCGTTCATGGCATCTTCGTCTGTGGACCGCAGGATCCGGTAGCCCACCAGATTGTTTTCTGTCTGGCTCACCCATTGCAGCATCACGCTATTGCCCTGATGGACCACGGCCGTGAAGCTGGAAAGCTGCACCGGCAGGGTCTGATCGTTACCCAGGCCCAGCTTGAAGTTGCGGGTGGCTTTGGACTCGGTTTGCGGGAACTCATAGTCGAACTTGATGCTGCGGTTGTTGCCGTCGATCACAAAAGTCCCGGTTTTGGGATTGAAGCCGACGTCGTTCACATACACTTTGGGAATCCTCACTCCCCAGTTCATGTTGTTGTCATCGTCATTGGTCCAGTAGAACGTGAG
>JAGOIY010000158.1:2274-3762 GCA_017995405.1 Candidatus Cloacimonadota bacterium | reverse complement strand
GCCACCAGGGCCGTGACCGGAGACAACTGAAAGAGATCCTTCCCCACGGTGCGCATCACCTTGTGGGAGTAAGTGTAAATGCCCACCACGATGGAGATTGCGCCCAGGATATAGAGCTGCTGCACTCCGTCCAGGGTGATCAGTCCCGCCAGGTTGAGGTCTTTGAAAGGCGTGACCGGCACAAAGACACCCACCACGTTGGCGATGTTGTTGGCCCCCAGCGAATAAGCTCCAAAAGCACCGACCACGATGAGGCTGTAGCGCACAAATAGGTCCAGTTCCAATAGGTGCATGCTGCTGCGGCTGATCCAGGCTTTAAAGAGATAGAACAGCAGGGCCGCGATGGCCGCTGACAGCACAAAAGCCGTCACCCAGGAAGACGCAATTGTGAGCAGGCTGCGGAAGTCTGTGATCCTGCCGGAAAAGAAGTTCCAGCCGATGATGGCACCCACGATGGTCTGTGAGGTCGAGACGGGGATTCCCAGCCTCACGATCACAAAGATAGCCGCCGCTGCTGCAAGAGAAACCGTGAAAGCTCCACCCAGAGCATCCACGCTACCCAATTTACCCAGAGTGCCGGAAGGACCGCTGCCTTCCAAAACCGCTCCCAAAAAGATGAATATCGATGCGATCAAGGCGGCTTTTTTGAACCTGAGCATACGGGTTTCGACCGCGGCTCCGAAGATATTGCCGGTGTCGTTGGCCCCCAGGCTCCAACCCAGAAAAAGTCCGCTGATCAGATAGATAAAGATCATTTAGAGCTGGCGTTTGATGGTGTAGATAGCCAGACGGTCGCAGACGGCCTGAGCGGAATCTGAGATTTTCTCGATGTGGATGGCAAAATAGCGCAGCTGGCTTTTGTGGGCCAGTTCGATCGGCAGGCTAAATATCTGGCGGCGCAGCTTTTCACCCAGATGGTCCGCTTCCCGCTCAAAGAAATAGACTTTGTGGATATAGTTGTTCACCGCGGCAATATCTCTAAAGAAACTGCGGACCGCCATCACTAGCTGTTCCACGGCCGCCACGGATGCGCGGGTGGTCTGCATCCACAGGTCGTCCAGCTCTTCCGGAATGGCAGGCAGCTCAATGGAAAATTGCATCAGACTGTCCTTGATGTTGTCCACCACTTCGTCGGTATTTTCCAGAATAGCCAGCACGTCGCCCCGGTTTTCAGGGATGAGAGTGCGCTCATAGAGATAACGCTCGATCGCCACTCTGAGGTCGTCAGCCTTCTTTTCGTTTTCACGAATCTGGCCGAGGCGTTCCTCAAACTGAGCGGTGCGGGCATGCAGATAGTCTTCCATACCCAGTTGTAAGAGCAGGGCGGAATCGCTCACAACATCCAAAAAGGTGTCGATCTGCGATTCCACGAAGCGCGTGGTCTTGAGCAGCAATGCCATTGTCTATCTCCCTGTGCTTTTATTTGCGGGGCATAACCTTTCAAGATATTTTTCAGGGCGGGTTTTTGTCAAGCGGGAAATGGAGCTT
>JAGOIY010000158.1:0-2174 GCA_017995405.1 Candidatus Cloacimonadota bacterium | reverse complement strand
CGCGTAACGCGTAACGCTTCACGCTTACCGCTTTAGCTCCAGCATCAGAAAGCTCCAGATATCGGCCCAGAGCTCCAGAGTCTTGTTTAGATTGCTGGGGCCGTGGGAGCTGGAAAACTGGGTGTAGAGCAGCACCGGTCTGGCCGGATCGGCATGTTCCTGAAGAGTGGCGGCAAACTTGAAAGAGTGGCCTGGGATCACGCGGTCGTCGTGATCGGCGGTGGTGACCAGGGTGGCGGGATACTTCACTCCCGGCTTGATATTATGCAGGGGTGAGTAGCTGAGAAGGTTGCGAAACTGCTCTTCCTGGCCCGGATCGCCATACTCCACCATCCATCCCCAGCCGCAGGTAAACTTATGGAATCGCAGCATATCCAGCACTCCCATAGAAGGCACGGCAGCCCTGAACAGCTCCGGTCTCTGAGTGAGGCAGGCCCCCACCAGCAATCCTCCGTTGGAACCACCATTGATCGCCAGTCTGTCGGCAGACGTATATCCCTCTCTGATGAGATATTCCGCGGCCGCGCAGAAGTCGTCAAACACGTTCTGCTTGTTGAGCAGCATCCCCTGTTCGTGCCAGTTTTCTCCATACTCGCCGCCCCCTCTGAGGTTTACGACCACGTAAATGAAGCCTTGTTCTATCAGGGCAATCCGACTGGCACTAAATCCCGGTTGCAGCGATATGTTAAAGCCTCCATAGCCGTAGAGCAAGAGCGGATGAGAGCCATCCAACTGCAACCCTTCCTTATAGATAAGGGTCATCGGCACCCGGGTTCCGTCTTTACTGCTGAAGAAGATCTGCTTCGAGACCAGCGCATCCAGCTCAGCCGGGACCGGATCACGATAATAAAAGCTCAGGGTATTGGTATCGACATCATAATGGTAGCTCTCACTGGGCTTTATGAAAGACTCAAAATAGAAATACCCCTCCCGGTCTGTGCTTCGTCCACACGTAAACTGAGTTCCGCCCTGATAAGGCATCTGGATGGGATAGAGGAACTTGCCATCCGCGTCCAGCACCTCGATCTGGCTTTGTACGTCCTTTGTATAGATGGCGATCAGCTTTCCGCCCACGGGAATGACTGAATCGAGGGGATAATCCCGCTCAGGAATGATCTCGATCCAGTTATCTTCCTGAGGTTTGGTCAGATCGACTTTCAGCAGACGGAAGTTCTTGGCCCCTTTGTTGGTAAAGAGATAGAAGATCCCCTCTTCAAAACCATCGGTCGGCCAGCCATCATACTCAAAGCCCTCAAACAGGAGCGTCCAGGGGGCCTTGTCATCACCAGCGGGACGGAAGTGCACCTGATTGCCATGCGTGCCCTGAGATTGGTAGAGAAAGAGGGTCTTTTCGTCGTCGGAAACGTAGGTGTGAAGAAAGCGGAGCGGGTGCTCAGGATCTTCAAAGACAAGTTTGTCCTCGGAAACGGGATCACCCAGACGATGGAAATATATCTTTTGATCGCAGTCCTGAGCCTGATAATCCTGGCTTTTATCATAGCGCCCATAGAAAAAGCCGTCCTTATACCAGGCAACGTTGGTGTGGCGCATATCCTTCAGGACGTCTGGCAGAAACTCTTTTGTGGCCAGGTCCATGATCCTGAATTCTCCCAGATCGGCTCCCGCCTGGGAATAGTTGAAGCAGACATAGCGGTAATCCTTGGACCAGCCGATGGGATAAGCCCTTGTGGTCCCGTCCTCTGAGATAGTATTGGGGTCGAAAAACAGCTCTTCCGTCTCCTCGCCAGCTTTGCGGCGCCACATTACCCACTGGTTTTGCAGACCATCGTTTTTGTAGTGGTAATACCAGTCGCCGTGCTTTGTGGGGCAGGTCTGTTTGGGATAGTCGTTCAGCGCTCTGACGCGCTCCAGCATCGCCTTGCGGCCTGGAAATGAGTTTAAGTAAGACTCCGTGAGCTCCTGCTGGGCTTTCAGCCAGGCGATGGTTTCGTCGCTGTGATCGTCTTCCAGCCAGCGGTAGGGATCTTGGACCAGAGTGCCGAAAGACTCCTCTTTGATATCGTCTTTGCGGGTGGTTGGATACTGCATGGGGGGCTCCTTGTCCTTATGGGGTTTCCAGCTATCAACTACAGGCCAGTGAGTTAGCCCCTGGCCATACGAAACTGAGGAAATCGCTCTAAACCCTTGCGATTGTCGAGCCTGTTTTGTCAAGT
>JAGOIY010000157.1 GCA_017995405.1 Candidatus Cloacimonadota bacterium | reverse complement strand
CATGATCATCTTTTCCGGCAGGCCGGTGCTCTCGTTCATCTTGCGCAGATAGTGCTTTCCAGCTTCCACCAGAGCGGCTTTGGGGATCAGGCCCACCAGTTCGCTGCCGGTGACCTGAACGCCCATCTGAAGGGCCAGCTCACGCACTTTGTCCAGCACCGCCTGAGGAGGGGTGACCTTATAATTGGTAAGGTTGATGGAGATTTGAGCGCGGTCGTAGCTGTCAATAAACCAGCCCACGGCTTTGCAGTGAGTGAAGAGGCCGGGCTCCATCACTTTGTTGCCGCTGGCGTCTTTGATCAGCTTTCCAGCCGCGTCGCGAGAGGGTTTACCGCTTTCGCGGATGGAGAGAGCGATGTCGTGGGCCTTCTTCTTGTCGCGGGTGTTGAGGTTGATGTTGTAGGCGATCAGGAATTCGCGGGCTGAGATTGCTGTAGCGCCGCTTTTGGCGTTGAAGACGTGAGGACCGAAGTCCGGCTTCCAGGCAGGGTCTTTGGCCTTCTGGGGCAGGGCTTCGTATTCACCGCTGCGCACGACGGCCAAATTGCGCCATTCCTCTTTGGACGCGGCATTCTCATAAAGATAAACGGGGATGCCGAGTTCTTCGCCAACGCGTTTTCCAAGCTTGCGGGCATACTCCGCGCACTCATCCATGCTCATATCGGAGATCGGAATGAAGGGACAGACGTCCGTGGCGCCCATGCGAGGATGAGCTCCGTGATGTTTGCTCATATCGATGAGTTCCGCGGCTTTGCGGATAGCCAGAAAAGCCGCTTCCACCACGGCTTCAGGGTCTCCGGCCATGGTGAAGACGGTACGGTTGGTATCGGCTCCGGGGTCCACGTCAAGCAGCACCACGTTGTTCACCGCACGGATCTCGGTCGCGATGGCGTCCAGAACTGCCTGGTCGCGTCCTTCGCTAAAGTTTGGGACACACTCCATCAACTTCATAAGTCACCTCAGTTGTTTATTTTATGTATTTTGACCTTGATAATCTTTTTGTCGGTGGCCTGCAGAACCTGCAGACGGTAGGGAGGCACTGAAATAAACTGGCCCTGATGCGGAATGCGCTCCAGTTTGTCTAAAATGAGGCCCGCGATGGTCTCGTAATCGCCTTCCGGGAGCTCGATGCCGTGCTCGTCGGCCAGGTGATCGATCTCCACGTCGGCCTGGGCCAGCCAGGTGTTGGCAGAGATTTGTTCTACGTCCTTATCCTCTTCTTCCTCAGCGTCATACTCGTCTTCGATGTCGCCCACGATCTCTTCCAGAATGTCTTCCATGGTCACGATCCCAGCCGTGCCGCCATAGGAATCCACGATGATGGCCATGGTGCGGTGCTTTTGCTGCATCTCCTTGAGGAGGACGTCGAGGTCCGTGTTTTCAGGCGCGAACAAGGGTTCGTGGACGATCTGCTCAGCAGTCATCTCCTTGGTGCAGTCGCGTTTGAGGATGTCGTAGATGATTAGGACGCCGATTATGTCGTCGAGGTTCTGGCCATAGACGGGATAGCGGGTAAAACCTTCCTCCCTGGCGATGGCGATGGCCTCTTCGATGGTGGCGGAACCAGGGATCGCGACAATGTCCATGCGGGGTACCATCACGTTGCGGGCCACCTGTTCGCGAAATTCCAGGGCGTCTTCAATCATTTCCATCTGGGGCTGCTCGGAGGGGTCGGATTGCGTCTGTGAGAGCAGGAAAGTGAGGTCGTCACGGGTAAGATAGTTGAAATCTCCCCTGGCATCCAGTTTCAGGAAGCGCCTGAGCCCAGAGTTTAGCAGGCTGACCAGGTAGACCAGCGGCTTGAGTAAGTAATAGAAGAACAGCAGGACGGGGAAAAAGCGCGGCACGATCGTTTCGGCGTGGTCACGGAAAATGGCTTTGGGGATGATCTCACCAAAGCTAAGCACGATAACGGCGATCAGGATAGCACTGTATTTAGCTGGCAGCCAGGGAGTATGGATGCGGTGGACCAGATAAGTGCTGAGCGAGGCCAGCAGCACGTTGACGATGTTGTTGCCGATCAGGGTGGTGCCCAGAAAGCGGTCCGGCTGTCGGATGAAAGCCAGAAGCCGGGCGGCTGAACGGTTGCGTCTGGCTTTATGCTCCAGATTGATCTGGTTGATGGAAATCATGCCCGTCTCGAAACCTGAAAACACGAAGCTGAAGGCCAGCAGCATCAACAGCGCTGTGCCTATGACAATAAGCTCGGCGGGGGACATCTTTATTCGTTCACCTTCTCACTCTGCCAGGCAATTCTGAGGGCCTGGACAAAGTCTTCGATATTGCCTGCCAGAAAGCCGTCGAGGTTGTAGCTTGTCAAGTTAATTCTGTGATCGGTGACCCGGGATTGGGGAAAATTGTAGGTGCGGATCTTGGCACTGCGGTCTCCTGTGCTTACCTGGGCCCTGCGAGAACTGGCTATTTCCTGTTCCTGACGGCTGATCTCAGCATCCAAAAGCCGGGAGCGCAACACCTTCATAGCCTTGGCTTTGTTTTTGATCTGGGATTTTTCGTCCTGGCAAGTGACCACGATTCCTGTGGGCACATGCGTGATCCTTACCGCGGAGTCTGTAGTGTTTACACTTTGGCCGCCATGACCGCTGCTGCGGTAGACGTCTATCCTCAGATCGGCCTCGTTGATTTCCAGGTCAATCTCTTCTGCCTCGGGAAGCACGGCTACGCTGACAGCTGAGGTGTGAATGCGGCCACCGGATTCGGTGACCGGGATGCGCTGAACGCGGTGAACTCCGCTCTCAAAACGCATCAGGCCATAAGCTTCCTCGCCAGAGAGCTGAAAGATGATCTCTTTGTAACCCCCCAGACCGGTTTCGTTGAGGTCGATGAGCTGATGCTTCCAGCCTTTCATATCCGCGTAGTAACTGTACATCCGGTAGAGGTCTGCCACAAAGAGAGCGGCTTCCTCGCCACCGGTCCCGGCACGGATTTCGATGATGGCGTTTTTATCGATATTTGGATCACGGGGGATCAGCAGCTCCCGCAGCTTGCTTTCACAGCTATCCAGTTCCCGTTCCAGATGTTCCGCTTCCTCTCTGGCCAGAGCGCTCATTTCCGCATCGCTCTCTGTGGCCAGCAGATGGCGGGCTTCTTCAAGGTGGCGTTCCAACTCCTGAAACTTGTTCCAGCAGGCGGTGATGGAACTCAGCTCGTTGTAACGGCGCATCAGATCCCGATAAGCTCTGGCGTCTGACATCAGAGCGGTATCCGAGACCTTTGTCTGCAACTCCTGCTGTTCCTTGTGAATGTCGTTGAGTTTTTCCCGGGGGATCATTTGAGCGAGTCCAGCACAGTGACCTTGTGATCGCTGTAATCCATATCCAGAGCGGCTTTCATGGCTACCAGGGCGGTCTCGATCATATCGTCATCCGGGGGCTGGGTGGTGATCCTCTGCAGGGCCATCCCTGGGACGGTCATCAGCTTCACCAGCGGGTGCGAAAGGTTTTTGCCGCTGAACTTGAGCACTTCATAGCTGAGGCCGGATACGATCGGGACCATCAAAAAGTGATAGCCCAGACGGATCAATACTGGCACGGGACCGTGGATGATGAAGATGGATACCAGGGTGTCCGTGATCGAAAAGACCAGGATAGATACCAGCAGCACAAAAAACATAAAGCTGGTGCCGCAGCGGGGATGGATGGTGGTGTTGGATTGAATGTTGGCTATGCTGAGGTCCATATTGCGTTCATAGGCATTCACGTTTTTGTGTTCCGCGCCGTGATAGCGAAAGAGACGCTTGACGTCTTTCATCAGGCTGATCAGCCACAC
>JAGOIY010000030.1 GCA_017995405.1 Candidatus Cloacimonadota bacterium | reverse complement strand
GCGGCAAACGTCCTCGTTTGCTATATATCGGTCAACAGCTTATCCAGCAGCTCCTGATTGGCCAGGCGCTGGGATTCCGGCAGCTTTGGCTTGAATTTTCCGTATCGGAGCCGACGCTCATAAAAACGCCGGCGGCTCTGTTCGAGGCATTGATTCCATACCTCCTGGTCCCACAGGTGAGTTCTCATCCCCGTGGTCTCGCGATAGGCCTTTAAAAAGTTTCTGGCCAGGGGTCGAAATCGCTGGGGTTCAAACTCTTCCGCCCAGAAGAGCAGCAGATGCGTGAGGTCAGTTTCGGGAAGGTCCAAACGGCTGTCGGCAAAATCGATCAGGTAATAGCGTTGGCCGTTCCAGAGCAGGTTGCCGGGCTGGTTGTCAATGTGGCAGAGGCACATACCGTCTTTGATGATCGAGCTATGCAAGGCGGAGATGGTACTGGCCAGAAGCGCGGGATCAAAGCCGTCCGGGCTGTCCAGATAAGGGATTCCATCCACTCTAGAGATGGCAATCCACACCGCTTCGTGATTATCCAGGAGCCTGGGCGTAATCTCCAGGCCCAGTTTATAGACCTCCAGCTCGCGGTAAAACTCTTCCGGGCGGCGAAAGTGTTTGATCACCCGGTCGGTAAGCAGTTCTATGGTAGTGCTTTTCGGCTCATTCATCCAGCGGGACGCGGATCACCTTGTTCTTTTCCATGAGGGGTACGATGAGCTCGTTGGTAGGCTGGTGCCAATAGAAATCAGCGGGGGAAGTGAGGTCTTTTTGATAGATTTCAAAGCGGTTTTGAGTCTGAGGGATCATATAGATGGCCTTTTCCGCCCAGGAGCTGAAGAAAATGCGGCCCGGATCGTCCGCCTGAATGCCGTCCAGACGGGAATAGATGGTGTCCATGAAGACGCTGAACCCGCGGGTTTTGGTGTTGAAGGCCAGGATGGGCTGTTTTTCGCCCAGGCTCACGATCAGCATCTGGCGCCGGGGCGCGTCGAAATATATCCCGTTGGGCTGGCTCATCAGCTTGTCCGTCACCTTTTCCAGCTTTTTGCTGAGCGGGTCCAGCAGCCAGAGGCAATTTGCCCTCGTATCGCTGATGTAGAGCGCTCCCAGCTCGTCGGCTTCGATGTCGTTGAGCATCACGGAGCCCGGGATCGGGATGCTGGCGACGATCTTCTTGGCGGCTACGTCGATGGCGTGCACCTGGGTATCATCCGTCACCCAGAGGACGTCTTTCAGCATTTTGAGCCCGCGGGGTTTGGAGAGGCCTTTATCGATCAGCATTCCGAGGCTGCCGGTGCTGTCCATCGTCACGATTGTTCCGTTTCCCACGTTGGAGATCAGGAAATCACCGCTGACGGGATCGAAAGCCACGCTCTCGGGACGGTTGAAAGCGGGACCGCTCACCTGGGCCCAGAGCCACACTCCAGCCGCCACTGCAAGCACGATTATCAGTATGATCAGATAGCGTTTACGTTTGGGGTTCATTGTCACTCCTAAGATCGTTAAGCGTTACGCGTGAAGCGTTATGAGGGTCTCTCACCTGCGCAGCATCTCACAGCGCGGCTCTCACTTATCATAGCTCCACTCGCAGCCCTGGGGTGTATCCTTGAGGGTGATGCCCAGGACGGCCAACTCGTCTCTGATCTGGTCTGAGAGCGCCCAGTTCTTGTCTGCTCTGGCCTTGGCGCGCTGGCGAATGATGAGCTCGATCAGTTGTTTGCTGAGATCGGGAAGGGAGCTGCCCAGTTCCGTCGCAAGGCGTTGGAAAAAGCCCAGCACGCTGCCCAGTCTGACCAGCATGCGCGCGGCGTTTTGCCGTTGGGAGAGCTCCAGGGCCTGATTGCGGACCTTGTGGTTGAGATCAAAGAGCACGGCAATGGCCTTGGCGCTGTTGAAGTCGTCGTCCATGGCGCGGATGAACTCCTGCTCGCTGGCTTCCAGTTCGGTCTGGAAAGTCTTGTCCTCCGGCAGCTTGAGATAGTCAATGGCCTTGAGGGATTCGCGGAAGTTGTTGATGGCGCGTTCGGATTCGGCGATAATCTCGCGGTTGAAGTCGATGGGGCTGCGGTAGTGTTTTGAGAGGAAAAAGAATCTGATGGCCTCAGCGCTGTGCTGGGCCAGGATGTCTCTGGCTGTAAAGAAGTTATCGAGGCTCTTGCTCATCTTCTCGCCTTCGATGTTCAGGAAGCCGTTGTGCACCCAATAGTTGGCCAGCGGTTGGCCGGACAGCGCGTAAGCTTGAGCAAGCTCGTTTTCGTGATGCGGAAACACGAGGTCCACTCCGCCGCCGTGGATGTCAAAGGTCTGTCCCAGATAGTGTTGGCCCATCACCACGCATTCGCTGTGCCAGCCGGGACGTCCTTCGCCCCAGGGGCTCTGCCAGATGGGCTCACCCGGTTTGCTGTGTTTCCAGAGCGTAAAATCGGTGGGGTTGCGTTTGAGGGTGTTTTCCGCCACTCTGGCCCCCGCCAGCTGGTCTTCGATCTTCTTGCCGCTCAGCTGTCCGTATTCCGGAAGCCGGGCCGTGTCGAAATAGACATCTCCTTCCACCTCATAGGCATAGCCGCGCTGGACAAGCTGCTCGATCAGGGCAATGATCTGAGGCATCATTTGGGTGGCGCGGGGTTGATGGTGCGGGGGCTTGATCCCCAGGGCGGCGCTGTCTTCCAGAAAAGCGCTGGCATATTTGGCGGCAAACTCGCTAAAGGGAATCCCCGCTTCGATGGAGCGCGCGATGATCTTATCGTCTATATCGGTAATGTTTTGCACATAGGTGACGTCATAGCCTCGGTATTCCAGATAGCGGCGGGCGACATCAAAAAAGAGAAAGGCGCGGGCGTTGCCGATGTGAAAATAGTCGTACACGGTGGGACCGCAGGCGTAGAGGCTCACCTTGCCAGGTTTGACGGGGATGAATTCTTGCTTGCGATGGGTGGCGGTGTTGTAGATTTGCATCGATATTCCTATTTATAGATGACCAGGCGTTCCCTTGCTTCCGCGGTGCGGGAGCCGCTTTTGGCCGTGACTTTTACAAAGTAGCTGTTGTTGGCAAGCCGGTTGCCGTTGTGGTCGCGCCCATCCCATGGAATCTGGTTAAAGCCTTGGCGTCCGGGAGTTTGGATGCGACGCAGACGTTTGCCGGTGATGGTGTAAATGCCGATATCCAGATCGCTGTCCTCAGAGAGGATGAAGGTGATATGTCCCTCATTCTCAATGGGATTGGGGTAGATCAGAAGGCGCTCGATCGACAGCGCTCCGGTCTTTTTGGCGATGAACTGGGTGCTGGTCACGGAGGGCAGGTTAAAGTTGTCAAAGGCTACCACCTGCACGCTGTGAGGACCTTCGCTGAGGCCGGATATCGGATAACGCAGAATCCCGCTGGTGTAGGAATCCTGATCGTAGCTGAAGTATGAGGTGACGGGGATCGGCTGGATGGAGTTGTCGATCACCAGCAGGATATTGTGCCCCGCGCTGCCTGTGAGGTTGATGCCGTTGTCGTCGCTGATCCTGGCCAGCAGGGTGGGGCTGGTGGAGACGGTATCCCCGGGCCGGAAATCATAAGAACCCAAAAACAGCTCAATGGCAGGAGCGGAAAGGTTTTCCGCCTGAACCGCCTGGTCACTGGTCGTGACGGGATAGTGGTAATTCACATAGTCCCGCTGGGCCTGTGCATCCCAGAGGTAGCTGACGATCGAGCCGGTGTCTCCGTTGGTGATATCGTCCGGCACGATGAAAGCGGCCTCATACTGCCCGGAACTGACAGTGGCAGAGCCTTTAAAGAGAGTGGTGCCGCGGTGTGAAACTCTGGATTGGGCGTCCAGGTTGTAAAACACGGCACTGTCAAAGACCTTGATCTCGGCTGTACCTGCACCGCTGTAGGGATTCAGCGAGCCCTGAACATCCACTTTCTGGCGGGACTGCAGGGTGGTCTTGCCGTCTCTGGCGATGCCGGTGGAAACACTCATCAGGCTGTCCCGCTGGGGCGGGATGATCCGGAGGGTGGGATCTCCCAGTAGCACATAGACGTGGTCGTTATCGTCCGTCTGAGAAGCCAGCTTGGCGGCCATGATGCTGTAGCCCAGATAGTTGCGCTTATTGGCCAGGTTGTCTAGAATCTTTTCTCCCATAGGCGCGTTGGAATAGGGGGAACTGAGGCGGGTGGCCGAAAAGGAAGCTATGGCACCCAGATTGTTGAGCATCACCACTTTCTGGCCCAGGCTCTCGAAGCCCCAGTGGTCAAACTGCGAGACCTTGCAGGAGGCAGCCATAAACAGAGGCAGATGGTTGGCATTGTTGAATCTGCCCATATCGGTGGCGCCGTTGAAAAAATCCTCCGAGCCCAGTGAGTCGAATGAGCCGTGACCGATGTAATACCACACCAGACGGCCTTCATTGACGGCGGCCAGCATGTCGTCCCGGGCCTGGGGTTTGTTTTGGTATTCATCGTAATCGTATTCCCAGGCGAAGATCTTGTCCACCTGGATGCTGGGATGGACTACATTCCCAGCTAGTTCCACCTGACGGGTATGGATGTTTTCGTAGTGGTCAAGGCTGCCGTTGTAGAGGTCGTCTCCCAGCATCACCATCGAGTTTCTCCACCAGCCGCCCTGGGGATTCTGGTTATACTCGCGGTAGTTGGAAAGCATGTTGTTGAGCTCGTTGGTGTTACGCACAGGATAACGGCCTATGATCAGCTCCGGATAAAAGGAGGAGCTCATCATGGCGTAGAAATCGTCCGAACTGCTTTCTCCCCGTTGATAGATCATGAGCTTGTTTTTGGCGCTGGATTGGCGGGATTGATTTCTCCAGTCGAAGGTCCCCAGCCCGATCAGGGTAACGCCTCTCAATCTGGGAGCGGGGTGATGGTGATAGACGTAGCGCAAATACTGACGGATGGCGGCCGGATCGGGATGTCCGCCATTGAATTGGGTGATGATGTCTTGCTGATCGACCACCTTGACGCTAAGCCCGTGGAAATCGGCATACATATCGGCAAGCGTCTGCGCCTGAGTCAGATACTCAGCGGGAGCGATGATCACGTGGTCTACCTGGCTGGGATTGACGGTCAGGTCCACCGGATTGACCTCAGTGATGCTTACGGGGCTGTAATACTCTGAGGGAGTGCTGATTATGAAGCGGCTGGCGTTGGTCCCGGAAGCGGCAAACCAAAGGGAATCGGGTTCAGAGACCACCGGTACCTTGCTGACGTCTGCATAGTCCAGCGCGCGAAAGACTTCCGCCTCACCGATACTGCCCGGCAGGGTGTAGCGCACCGTCTGCGAAATCAGGGTGGGATCCGGGGTAATGAGATACTGGCCGACCCCCTTGATCAGGGTCTGAGGGTAATCCACCGCGATGAAATCCAGAAACAGATTGTCCGTGCCGTTGCGGTTGACGCGGACCCGGATGACGTTATCGCCGTTTACAAAGCTGGTCACATACTTCTGGAAGATATATTCTCCCGTTCCTTGCCAGGAAAAGCTGGTTTGTCCGGAGGGGGGAGCTACTTCGATATCGTTGACGAACACGTTGATATAGTGCCAGATATCGGAATCGATCTCTTCCTGCCTGAACCTGATGGTGAGCAGCGAATCCCCGCGAGCGTTCAGATTCGAAAGCGGCAGAGTGTATTGATACTCCGCGGTGCTGTTGCCAAACAGCCTGCTGCTGTACCATATAAAGCCGATCTGGGTGCGGCGGTGAGTTTCCGTCTCATACCTGCTCTGGGCCAGTTGAGTGTGGACGGCCTTGGTGTAGCTGCCGGGCTGAGGCAGAGTGTCCATACGACGGGGCGGACCTGAAAAACTGCCCCCAAAGCTGAGCCAGTAAACGCTGTTTTGGGAATAGGGATTGAAGGAAGTGGGCACCACATCGAGGCTCTGGTTTTTGAGGGTTCCGTCCCGGCTGCTGCCATAGAACAGAATATAGTCGCCGCTGTCAAAATGGCCGTCTTCCTCGCCCACGACTCTGATGGCCAGCTCTTGAAATTCCGGACCGGGAGTCACCACCTGGAATGGTCTCAACTCGCCGCCGGTGCTGAACAGCCGGAAAGTCCTGGGGTCGATATCTGCCAGCGGAAGAGCGCTAAGCTGCTGATAGCTGAGCTTGTACATCCCCTCCTTGTCTGTTTCGATCTTCAGCCATTGGTCGGCTGATGCAAAGGGGGCGTAGTTGATGGGATTGCGGCTAAAACTCTGCCAGGCTTTGGCTTGCTCGCCGTTGACGAATTGCCCCAGCATCAACTCCATCAATTCATCAATCCCGGCCTGTTCTCTATACTCCAAGTCGCCCTGAATCCGGATGCTGAAGACGGCGCGTTTCAGGATAGTGAGCCTGGTCTGTCCATCATAGCGGAAGGGAGTGATCCTGAGAGCGGCGAAGCGGAAACCCCGCCAGTTCTGAGCTTCCAGAGCGGTGGTATAGTCTGGATTGGCGGCATAGAGCGCTTCATCGACGAGGTAGTCCGAGCGGGACATATCGTTTACAAACTTCATAGTGGGAGCGGGAGTAAGGCGCTGTTTCAGAGTGATATGCTCTTCTTCCACGCTTTGCAGGTCCCAAGCCATCTGCCCTCCCGGTGGCAGGCCAATCTTGCTTTCCAGATATGGCAGCAGCGGGCTCCCGCTCAGGCTGGGATAATCCATGCCGGGCATCGAGATCGTGATGAATCCGTTCTCTTCGATGAGCTTGTAGGGGTCCAGACGGTATTCCAGCGTGAGGTCCCTGCCCGTGGTTTGCAGCAGGGTGACGCCAGCTGGCAGACTGAGGACCATCAACAGCGCCAGCAATGTGGTAAGAGCGCGTTTCATTGGCTGGTCCTGGGTTTGAACAGCTTTTCCAGGCCTAGGATCAGGAGATAGAAGAGGGCCATGAAAAAGAAGATGCCCGTCATCCCCTGCAACAGGATCAGCAGGGCCTGGCCGAAGTTGCTCATCGTGGGGTTGGTTATCAGAGTAATCATTGAAAAAGTCCTTTATATATGATAGCTGCGGCCTTGGGCGATCATCGTCGCCCGATAGATCTGCTCGATCAGGATCAGCCGGGCCATGCGGTGTGTGAAAGTGAGCGGGGAAAGGCTAAGTATCTGATTGGCGCGATCTTTGAGCCGCTTGTGGGTGCCAAAAGCTCCGCCGATCAAAAACACCACCCGCCGTTTATCAGATAAACTAGTCAAAAAGCGGGAAAATTCAAGCGAAGATTTGAGCTGGCCAGCCTCATCCAGCAGCACCAGATAGTCATCCTCTCCTATTTGCTTGAGCGCGGCATCGGCTTCCCTGGACTGGACCAACTCGCTATTTTGGCTGTTGAGCCGGGAGTGGTCTGGCAGTTCTATGATGTTAAGGTTATGGTAGGGTCCCAAACGCTTGAGGTATTCATCGATGCCCTCTTGCAGCCAGCGATCTTTGGTCTTGCCGATCTGAACGAGCGCGAGATTCATACCGGAGGAGCGGTAATCGAGCTTGCCAGGGGAGCAGACAAGATGCTCGCGGACACCGGTCAGCGGGTCATGGAGGCCAGTCCCATCACCATGCAGAGCATCTTGGTCTCGCCGTCGTCTGCTCTGGAGGGGATCAGGATGGGGGCCCGGGTGCCCATCACCACATGGGCCACGCGGTAATGGCAATAATAGGTGAGGGTCTTGCCGAAGATGTTGCCGGCCTCGATGTTGGGCACGATCAGGATGTCGGCCTGGCCCGCCACGTCGGAAACGATGCCTTTGATTCTGGCCGCTTCGATATCCACCGCGTTGTCAAAAGCGAGCGGACCCTCGATGCTGCAGCCGGCGATCTGTCCCCGTTTGTTCATCCTGCTGATGATGGCGGCGTCGAGAGTGGAGGGCATTTTGGGATTGACGGTTTCCACGGCTGAGAGCAGCGCTACTTTGGGATTGGGAATTCCCATGGCGTGGGCCACCTGAACGCTGTTGCGCACGATGGCGATCTTTTCGTTGAGCTCGGGAGCGATATTGATCCCGCCGTCGCTCATCATCCGGATGCCGTCTGGATGCTCATAGGCCAGCACGTCCGAGATCACTTCACTCACCCGCAGGCCGTTTTCCTTGTCCAGCACGGCTTTAAGCAGCACGGACGTATCGGTCTTGCCTTTCAGGATGATGTCTCCTCTGCCTTCTTTCACAAGGGCAACGCTGGTGCGGGCGGCTTTGACGAGGTCGGCCCCGGTGTCGATGATCTCAAAGGCAGACACCTTGTCGGGTGCCATCGTCTCCAACAGCTTTCTGATGGCCCCCGCGTCGCCTACCAGAATGCAATCCGCCAGGTCTTCCTGAGCGGCCAGAATGGCTGCGTCGAGGACGCTGTCGGTCTGAGCGGCGGCAATCACCACTCTGCCTCTGCGGCCTTGTTTTACATAGTCTTTCATCTCATCAAAGTTGCGAAACATCTATCTCTCCTGTGCTGTTAAAATCCGGCTCAACCGTAGCGGTCGATAAACTCGTCCACAAAGGCGTCCTCATCTGGTTTGAGCTCAGCCAGCAACTTACGCAGGGCTTCCTTTTGGATCTGACGGACGCGTTCTCTGGAAAGGCCGATCCGATCGGCGATCTGGGCAAAGTTTTGGGCTTCGTTGTTTTCATTGAGGCCAAAATAGTCTCTGATAATATCCGCTTCACGGTTGTCGAGCTTGTCGATGGCGTTGTGGAGGCGCTCCTGCATGCGCTCGCGGTGATAGAGCTGCTGGGGATCGATGGTGTCTTTGTCTTCCAGCAGGTCGCGGGTGCTATATTCGCTGTAATCGCTGCTTTGGATGATCTCGTCGAAGGAGGTAGTCTCCACGATCTGGTCTTTGAGCTGGTCCACGGATTTGGCGGACATATTGGTGGCGTCACCCAATACCTGGCTGCTGGCCGATTCTCCCGTTTCCGAGAAAATGCGGTCCTGCACGGCTTTGATGCGATGGGCGGTGCTGGTCTTGCCAAGTGGGACGCGGATGAGGGAGCTCTTTTCCGAGACGGCCAGCATGATCCGCTGTTTGATCCACCAGATGGCGTAGGAAATCAGCTTGATATCTTTATCGGGGTCAAACTTTTCGATCGCTTTGATGAGCCCTATGTTGCCCTCGCTGATCAGCTCCGAAAGACTGAGCCCCCGATTCTGATAACGAGCGGCGATCTTGACCACAAATTTCAGGTTGGACTGGATGAGGCGGTTCAGGGCCTCGGTGTCTCCGTTTTTGGCCCGGATGCCCAACTGGTGTTCTTCTTCCCGGCTGAGGGTCTTATATTTGGAAATCTCGCGCAGATAGTTTTGCAGCGCTTTGTCCGCGAATACGCTTTCCCGTTTGGAGGAGGACATACCTGTGGGCATGGCTATAAACTCAGCACCTTGCGCGGATTGATGGCTTTGCCTTTGATGCGGTATTCAAAGTGCAGATGCGGACCAGTGGCGTTTCCGGTGCTGCCAATATAGGCGATCATCTGACCACGTTTGACCGTATCGTTCACGCTCACCAGGTTTTGATCGTTGTGGGCGTACACCGTCATCACAAAATCGGGATGCTCCACCACGATCACATTGCCATAGTTGCCCTGCACCCCGGAAAACACCACCACTCCATCCAATGCGGAATAGATAGGCGTCCCGGTCTTGGCGGAGATGTCTATCCCCTTGTGTGGTTTTCCGTTGCGAATGCCAAATTCAGATACCACCTTGCCCTGCACGGGCGTAAAGAGGTCGGTGCGGAGCACGTCTTTGGCTTCCAGCTCGGCCTCGGTCCTGGGAGGAGTGGATTGTCTGGGAGCACCGGATGGAGGAGTTCCGGCCAGATAGAGCACCTGGCCCACATTGATAGCGTTGGAACTGAGGTTGTTGATCCGTTTTATCTCATCCACGGTCATGTTGTTGGCCCTGGAGATGCTGAAAAGAGTGTCCTTGGGTTTCACGGTATAGGTCTTGGTGATCACCACTGTATCCCTGGCCGCGGAAACCGTGGGGGTAGCCGGAGAAGGAGAGGCAACCGCTTCCGGTTGCTGCACCGGTGGCACTTCAGACCGGGATCCGGGTTTGGCCAGAGCGGGATCTTTGATGATGATCTTTTCGCCGGGGTGGATGTCAAATTCGTCCCAGCTCTGTTTACCGTTCCAGAGGAAATAGTTCTGAGTGCTGATCCCGTAATTCTGCGATATCCGGTAGGGGTTTTCGCCGGGCTGCACGATGTGATAAAATTCTTTGGGAAGCTCTTGCGCGGGAACGGCAAGCTGTCCCGAAGCGGGACTCGGACCCGGGTTTTCCGGTTGGGGAGTGGCCACCGCGACTGGAGCAGCAGGCTTGGGAGGTGGCGGAGCGGTGATCGTGACCGGAGCGGGAACAGCAGGTTTGGGCTCAGGACTTGTAACCGGTTTGGGTTTCGGTTTCGCTTGGGGTTTGGGCTTCTCTTTGATCTTGAGCTTCTGTCCAATGCTGAGATTGTCTGAGGAGAGATTGTTCAGTTGCTTGATCTGGGCCACACTCACACCGTATCGCTTGCCAAGACCATAGAGTGTGTCGCCTTGCTTGACGCTGTGGTATTCAAAATCGGCAAAAAGCAGCACCGGCAGCAAGAACAGCAGCATCAGCAAAAGCGGACGATTCCTGCCGGAGGCCGTTAAGGTCGGATGCCACGAAACAGCCCGAACCTTGAGTCTATGGGTTTTATCGTATCTCAAAATCATAATATTCACTTGCGTGATCGAGAGTCATGATATGGACCTCTGCCACGAGGGCATGCCGGTTGCCCATTCTGACCTCAGTTCCAAAGCGTTCCAGGGTGAGCTGATCCGCCTGGGCCAGGATTCGAACGGACCCATCCGGCAGGTTGCGAACGTAACCCTTCACTCCCAGCTCCAACGCCAGGTGCTTCGCGTACCAGCGAAACCCGACGCCCTGGACCCGGCCAGTGACGGTAAGCTCCCATACTGCCATATAATCCTCTCAATCGGTAGGATAAAGCTCATGATTGTGGATAGCTGATATTTGTCAAGCTTTCCTTTGGCCTCTCTATTTATTTATCACGGCAGGGGGAACTTAGGAATATCGCTCGGGGGGCCCGTCCACGTTCGCCAGGGCAGAGAGTACAAGACCTATTCATCCGTGTGGAAGAGAATCAACAAATCCCCGCCGCGAGGCGAAAGTTTGCTTGCAAGTATCTTAAAAAAAACACTTGACTCAATTGACAAGACAGAAAAGCTTGTAGCAGATCAATGATATGAGGTGATAGGATGAAAACTTACCCAGTGATCCTGTGGTTGCCGCTTCTGCTGGCCTTGATGACTTCCTGTCAGGAGCCCTTGCCCCTGACACCCACACCGGCCCAGCCAGCGGACATTATCTGCTCGGAAGACAAGCTGCCTCTGGGGGGAGATGAGTATATCTATCGCCAAAGCCTTTGTGCTGGCACCGACAGTCACCAGGGTAGCCTGTATGCCTGGAAACTGCATACTCTGAGCGGGGAACCGCCGTCGGGATCTCAGCTTGATCCGGATGGATGGCTGCTCAGGGAAGATGGACAGAGCATCTGGACTTCTGAGAAGGAACTGAATCTGGACTACAGATCGCAAAACGGCAAGCTGACCGACCTGATCACCAGCGCCACGCTCAGAATCAAAGCCCCGAATGGCCAGATCACGGAGTTCCACTCTCCCTTCAAGACCCAGCGCATCGTATCCAGCCACATCTTTGTCACCTTTCCAAACGGCGCCACCACCTCCACCGGGCTCTGTTTCAACCTGGCCGAGAGCGTGGGGGATATCTTTGTGGAAGGCCTGATTGCCGATCACTTTATGTATCGCCTCAATATCATCAATTCCAGCCTCGACGTCATATCCCACGGCGAGTGGTATAGTTCCATCACCTCACCCGATATCCGGCAGGTGATTCTCAATGAAAGCACGCTTCCCGCTCTGGAGCCCACTCCCAATACCCGCTACACCCAGTTTGAGGCTTATGTGGTGAGCCGTCAGGGCGTGGAAGAGGCCACTCCCAAAAGCGTCTATTTCCACGCCGATGGGGATTTCTATCCCGATGCCGTGATCCACAGCAATCTGATCGCCGGACTGGGAGATCATCATTACAGCATCAACCGCAATGAGCAAATCTATGATATGGAACTGATTCCATCTCAGACGTATCGCCGCAACGGCATCCTCTGGAAGACTGGAAACGTCTATACCGCCGTTCATTCCCCGAATTTCAAGCTTCATCTGCACTGGGGTTACAACGGCCAGTATGGCTATCAGTTCAACGGCAATGCCCAGGTGACCAACAATCCCCTGGACAGCCACTTAGACAATTGCGTCAGCGAAAGCGGCGTCGACTATCACGGTCATATCGTGGCCTATGACCTCAGTCTGGATGGAGAGCGCTTTCCTGTCCTGCCTCAGTTTATCGCGCCTCAGTTTGTGACCCACGCGGACGGCTCTATGTGGCTCAGGGTACGCAATATAGGTGACAGTGCCAGCGCTTGTGTGCTTTCCGGCCTCAGTGCCGCTCCTCATATCTTCAAAGTCTGCGCCGTGGACGCACAGGGACGCTATGATCAAACTCCCGCGGTGATTACCATCAATCTCGTGCCCTATAAAGCACCTCCACTGCGCAACGGTATCCTGATCGTGGACGGCACCTACAACAACAGCACCTACACTCCCGAAGCGCTTGTGGACGCGTTTTACGCCTCGGTGGTACCTACAACCTGGGGTCCCGTCGAGACCCATGAGATTTCTTATAATGATCCCTGGAACGCCGCTCTGAATCCCGCTCTGCTCCAGAATTACAAGGCCGTGATCTGGCACCAGGAAAATCCCTCCTCCTCTGGAGATATCAATCTCTACGGCGACGCCCTGGAAGTGTTTCTGGACGGAGGCGGTAAGCTCATCCTGAGCGGTAATCATTGGCTGAACAGCAAGCTCAACTATTTTATGGACCACTATCCCGAGTTGGTCACCCAGCGTTTTGGGATCAGCAACCTGAACTGCTTCAGCCTCCTCAGCACCTCCGTTATCTCAAATCCTTGGTTTATAGGAGCGGAGGGCTTGGATGGCATCGCCGATATCGATCTGGAACTGGAGGACCCGATGGTGGGCGTGGTGGAAACGCGGCAAGGGATTGGAGGAGTATTATGTTACGATGGCAGTCAGCAGGCTGGAGAGCTGCATCGCTTTGTCTGTAAACCGGTTACATCTACCGTCTCTCCTCCCAATCAAGATCAGTATGATACATTTTCATCCAAATACGTCAGTTTCGCCCATCAGCAGGATATGGGAATCACGGCCGTGTTTGGCTTTCCGCTCAGCTATATGGAGGTCGCGGATGTGTCCCAGGCCTTAAGTGACCTGCTGTCCGCATGGCTGGGAACCAGTTACGCTTCAGGAGGCCACAAATGAATCGCTTCTATCTTTTCATCGTTTTCCTGGCCGTCTCAGCCCTGGCCGCTTTATCTATCCAGCCTGTTGATCCGGATCGTGCCATGAGCACCAGCACACACAATTCCGGCAGTATCGGATTGACGGTCTCCAACTACGGTTTCAGCACCAATCTGCTGTATCCCTCCACGCGCCAGCACAAGCTCATGTATGCTTCAGCCCCCTGGATAGGCGCAAAACGTTATCGCAGAGACCCATCCGGCCATCTGTATTACTGGCTGTCTCCCAATCCGGATCAATTCAACGCTGGAATGGTCACTCAGTTCGATCCTGGCTGGAATTCCAGCCTCAAACCCGTGGTGGATACCCTCTGCACGGTGGGCTTCGATGGCGATCAGGACCTCTATGAACTGCTGCCGGCCTACAATCCTCTGGCATGGAACAGCCCGCAATACAGCCTCTTCAATTCAGCGGATGTAGCCCTGAAAAGCATTCTGGGTTCTCCCGCTCCCCGTCCCTTTGTAATTCCCGATCCCCAGCAAACTTACTGCTTCAGTTTGCCGCAGGGCGGCACATTCGTCACTCCCGGCTTCGAGACGGTGAGTGCCTGGTTTTACGATTACTCGCCACTCTATGCCTACGCGAATGGCGATCTGGGAGCTTCCCACAACATGAACACCCATTATCCGCTGGGCCTGGCCATCCATCGCGAGAGCTATGCCTGGAACCTGCAAAACTACGACAGGGCCGTCATCTATAAGTACACTATGATCAATTCCAGCCCCATAGATACTCTATTTGATCTGGCGATTGGAGAATATGTGGATGCCGATGTCCATCCCGCCGGCCAGGGAGTGGAGGGTGCCGCGGATGACGCAAGCGGTTATGTGAGGGGCGCGGGCCTGGATTATGCCTACAGCCGGGATTTTGATCATGACGGAGGCCTCAGTCCCTACATCCTGGCCAACAAGCTGATCATTCCAGGCTTTAACGGCAATCGGAACGCCTGGTTCTGGAAAGTTGGAGACGGCCCGGACGATCGTGATCCGCGCGGCTTCAACTACATACCCAATCTCACCAGCAACGAAAAATACTGGCTGCTCACCGGCCGTAATGCCAATTACACCAAATATGTGAGCCTGTTTCCCCAGTCACCGGATGGCCAGTATGAACAGCCCGCGGCGAACGATACCCGCTTTTTGCACTGCCTCTATGGATCTCAACCTGAGGCCGCTCAGCCCAATCCGCCTGGCCGTGTGCATCTGGCTCCCGGACAGAGCTTTAGCTGGTATTCTGTGCACTTCGTGGGCAGTCAGATCAGTGATCTCAACCTCCTGGCGGCTAGTCTGGAAACCTTTATCACTCAGCAGAATCTGCAGATCAATCCCAGCGCGGGACTCACCTGCATTCCTTATCTGATGCCGGTCCAGATCGTCAACGAGGGCGGTGTGGAACTGAACTGGCATTCCTACACCGATCCGGATCACTTTGAGGTGATGTACAAACTCCTGGACGCTCCCTCTTCAGACTGGGTAAGGACCAATAAAGCGGGGTCCGAACGCTGGCACGCTATCAGTGGCCTCGATTCAGACGGCTGGTATCAGTTCAGGATCGCTTCCATCTATTTTGTGGGCGCGGATGAGGTCTATCTGGAAAGCGAGACCCAGATCATCAGGCCTGGCGCGGTTGCCATTGACGATCCTCAAATCCCTGTGCCCCAACTGGCTCTGAAGACTTGGCCAAATCCCCTGCGGGATCGCTGTGACATCGGCTTCGAGCTTCCCCAAGCGGCATCCACAAAACTGCGCGTCTATAATATGAAAGGCCAGCTGATCAGGACTCTGATCTCTGCCAATCTGGCTTCCGGTGCTCATCAAAGCCTCTGGAACGGACTGGATGAAAGCGGACATCCTTGTGCCGCGGGAGTTTATCTGTTGAAGCTGGAGAGCGGCAACTTCCAAGGCGCCAAAAAGCTGTTGCTCAATCCTTAGCGCTTCGCCTCCTTTACTCCACCTTTACATCTCCT
The DNA here is from genome assembly GCA_017995405.1 of Candidatus Cloacimonadota bacterium. Classification (GTDB taxonomy): domain Bacteria; phylum Cloacimonadota; class Cloacimonadia; order Cloacimonadales; family Cloacimonadaceae; genus UBA3900. Next base: position 2,758 of record JAGOIY010000030.1, on the reverse strand, counting down.
TTGCCTCTCCTTTGCTTTGGCATAGGTGGAGTAGGGGAGGAGTGCAGGTGAGCAGAAAGTAGTTGACAAGAGCGGCACACTTGAAATCAGATGTCCGACCTGCGCTAAATGGCGTGGGGATTATTAACGAAACGGCAGACGGGGACGTTTGCCGATCCACCAATGGAGTCATCTGATGGAAGCTATAACACGAGGCCTCACGCATCTTTACTGGGACCAGGCGGTGATGATGATCGTGGGAGCGGTGCTGATCTATCTGGCCATCGCCAAAAAGTATGAGCCGGCGCTCTTGCTGCCGATCGGCTTTGGCACGATTCTGGCCAATATTCCCTTTTCAGCCGCCGTAGTAGATCACGGGGCCCTCACGATCTTATTCAATGCCGGTATCCGCACGGAGCTCTTTCCGCTGCTGATCTTTATCGCCATCGGCGCGATGATAGACTTTACCCCCCTCTTGAAAAACCCTTCCATGCTGCTGTTTGGAGCGGCGGCGCAACTGGGGATCTTTGTGACCCTGGCCATTGCCGCTTTAATGGGTTTTTCGTTGAAAGAAGCGGGAGCTATCGGAATCATTGGCGCGGCGGACGGCCCCACTTCCATCTATGTGGCCAACCGCTTCGCTCCCAGTCTCTTGGGCCCCATTTCCGTGGCGGCCTATTCCTATATGGCCCTGGTGCCGATCATCCAACCGCCTATCATCAGATTGCTCACCACCAAACAGGAACGCCGCATTCACATGGACTATCACAGCGGCGACGTTCCCAGGATTGTCAAGATCGTGTTTCCCATCTCCATCACGCTGATCGCGGGATTGGTGGTGCCGGATTCCGTCTCGCTGATCGGATTTCTGATGTTTGGCAACCTCATCCGTGAGAGCGGAGTGTTGGAAAGCCTCTCCAAAAGCGCGCAAAACGAGCTGGGCAACATCATTACCATCCTGCTGGGTATCACGATCGCCTCCACGATGAAAGGAGAGGATTTCCTCAAGCCTGAGACCCTGTTTATCATGATGCTGGGCCTGGTGGCCTTTGTATTTGATACGGCGGGAGGAGTGCTGTTCGCCAAGCTTTTCAATCTGTTTCGTAAAACCAAGATCAATCCCATGATCGGGGCCTGCGGAATTTCCGCGTTTCCGATGAGTGCCCGCGTGATCCATCAGATGGGGCAAAAGGAAGATCCTTTCAACTTTCTCCTGATGCCGGCCGTGAGTGTGAACGTGGGCGGACAGATTGGTTCCGTGATCGCCGGGGGCTTGATTCTGGCCCTTTTGGCCTGAGGAGTCTGAATATGGAAAAAGACGTTTTACTATCTCTGCTGGACGATGCCAAAAAAGCCGCCCAAGCAGCCTATGTACCCTATTCCGGATATATGGTGGGGGCCGCGCTCTTGGGTGTCAGCGGCAAAGTCTATCTGGGCTGCAACGTGGAAAACTCATCCTATTCGCTCACTATCTGCGCGGAAAGGACCGCTGTCTTCAAAGCGGTGAGTGAAGGCGAACGAGACTATCTGGCCATCGCCGTCTGGGTGGAGTCTGACAAACCTTTCCCGCCCTGCGGAGCTTGTCGTCAGGTGCTGCATGAATTCAACCCCGGGCTGAGCGTGATCTATGGAAACAAGCATGGCTATGTGATCACCGATATGGCTGCCCTGCTGCCGGGAGCTTTCAAGCTCTGAAGCCTGAGTTTCTGGACCTGAAAGCCTGCCAGGCCTGTCCTCGCGATTGCGGAATCGACAGGTTTGCTCAGCGGGGAGCGTGTGGAGCGGGTTCATCCCTGGAAATCGATCTGGCCACCCGTCACTTTGGTGAAGAGCCAGTCCTCAGCGGTCCGGAAGCATTAGATGCCAGTTCTGTGACCCCATCCGTGGCCGTGGCCCCATCCGGAGGCAGCGGCACTATCTTCTTCAGCCACTGCAACCTGCGCTGCGTGTTTTGCCAGAATTATGAGATCTCTCATCTGGGCTGGGGCCAAGCTTACCAAGCGGATGAAGTGCTGAAGATGATGCTTGACCTGCAAAGCCAGGGTGCCCTCAACATCAACCTCGTTTCGCCCACGCACTATACTCCTCAGCTGATTCCCGTCCTGCGTCAAGCCAAAGTGTCAGGCCTGAGGATTCCGGTGGTCTGGAACAGCAACGCCTATGAAAAAGTAGAACTTATCCAGGCGCTGGAGGGTTTGGTGGATATCTGGCTGCCGGATTTCAAGTATGCTTATGGCATCTACGCGGCAAAGTATTCCGGAGTAAGGAATTATCCTGAGATCGCCATGAACGCGATAGCTGAGATGTATCGCCAAGGCGGGGACCTGGCAACTGACAGGCATGGCATCGCAAAAAGGGGTGTCATAATCCGCCATCTGGTGCTTCCCAACCAGCTCTCCGGCAGTGAGGCAGCGCTTCGGAAGATTGCCTCCCGGATTGGAACCTCCGTCACCCTCAGCATTATGGCCCAGTACTATCCAAAAGGTAAAGCCGCGGAGTATCCGGAACTGATGAGACCGATCAAAGCGGAGGACTACGCCAGAGTGCTGGAAACCGCTTCAGAGCTGGGCTTTGAGCATGTCTTCGCGCAGGAGTTGATACCCACGCCGGATTGGACTCCGGAGTTTCGCGAGCTGTGATCAGCGGGCAAAACTACTGAGATACAGAGTTTTCTTTTTTCACTACAGAGTAACGGAGGAAACAGAGGAGAGTTACAGAGGGAGTTTTATGGTTTTAGGGGATAGGGGTTTTCAAGTTTTCTGGCTTTGGAGTTTTCGAG
>JAGOIY010000156.1 GCA_017995405.1 Candidatus Cloacimonadota bacterium | reverse complement strand
TCAGACGCTACAGCCAGGTAACCGAGGACGTTGGCGGGCCCGTTATCGATCTAAAAACTTGACACTTCCGCCCCGCCTATTTTCCTTGTGAAAATTCTATCCCGCTCAAAGGAGCAAACATGCTGGAAAACAATTACAACCAGGAACCGCAGCGTCGTTTTCAGTATCCGGGAGTGATGGAAGCTCCCGTGGTAGGCGTCTTCGATTGGGTGGTGATCATGATTTTGCTGGCCCTGCCGATCGTGAATATCATCATGCTGATCGTGTGGGCTACCGATCAACAGGGCAATCCCAACCGCGCCAATTTTGCCAAAGCCACCCTGATCATCATCGCCGTGCAGATCGTGCTGATCGCGGTGTTGGTGGGCACGATGATGGGCACCGTCATGGCCTTTGCCGATAAGTTTGCCTGAGCTGGAATGACCCGCTGGAGTTCAAGCGGCCAGGATATCTGTGTGCATGACAACAAGTATGCGGACCGCTTGGACTTCAACCAGCGCGCCGAAGGAGAGAGTGCTTGCTGCTACCGCGCTCCGAAGCACTGCTTGAAGTCCAAAGCCCCCTCAGGTAAAGGGGTAAAAGCATAACCTGTTTAGGGGCTTTGAACTCCAAGTGATGCCAATCCCCTCCGCGGGAATGACAAGCTAACCGCTCCATGAGAGAAATGAGAGAAAACAGAGAAGGTAAACGGGGACGTTTACCGCTCCATGATATAAGGAGATGCCATGCGTTATCTTGACCTGGCCATCGGCGAGGCCCTCAATCTGGGTGCCGAGTATGCCGATATCAGAATCCAGCGCACCACCGATGAAGTGGTGCTGCTGCGCAATCTGAGCCTCAAAAACACCTCCCGGGACGTCCTGCACGGTTATGGAATCCGTGTCTTCAAGGATGGGGCCTGGGGTTTTGCCCACCACCACGTCTTCACGGAAGAGGCCGTCCTGGCCACCACCCGCAGGGCCTATGAGATCGCGGCCCTTTCCGCTTCCGTCAATCAAAATCACAAGCTGCGCCTGGCCCCGGAACGCAGTTATCTGGCCAGCTACAAGACCCCGCTGAAGATCGATCCCTTTGAGGTCCCCTTAAGCGAAAAGGTGGAGCTGATGATGGAAGTGAACCGTGTGATGCTTGGCTACGAAGGCATCCGCCAGGCGATGTTCTATCTGATCTCCCACAAGGACGAAAAGCTCTTTGCCTCCACCCTTGGCACCCGGCTGGAACTCAATACCCAGTGGATCGATCCGATGGTGATCGCCAGTGCCGTCCATGCCGGCGACAGCCAAAGCCGCACCTTTGACGAAGGCGGCCGGGCTACCGGTTGGGAATGGGTGACGGAGCTCAACCTGCAGGAAAAAGCCCGCCAGATCGCTGAAGAAGCCCTGATCAAGGTCAAAGCGGACACCCTGGGCCCAGAAGAACGCCGCAGCCTCATCCTGGACCCCAATCACCTGGGCCTCACCATGCACGAGAGCGTGGGCCATCCCACCGAGTTGGACAGAGTGCTGGGCTGGGAAGCCGACTATGCCGGGATTTCCTTTGCCACCCCTGAAAAGCTCAAAAACTACCGCTACGGCTCCGAGATCGTCAACTTTGTGGGAGACAACACTCTGGACCAGGGACTTGCCACCCTGGGCTTTGACGACGACGGAGTGCCCGGCCAGAAATGGCATATCATCAAGGACGGTATCCTCAACGAGTACGGCAGCACCCGCGACACCGCTCTGGAGATAGGGCTGGAGCACTCCCGGGGCTGCAACCGCGCCACCTATTACTTTGACCAGCCCATCAACCGCATTCCCAACCTCTATATGCTGCCCGGCACCCAGCCCCTCACTCCTTCCCAACTGATTGCCGATACGGAAGATGGCGTCTATATCCAGGGCCGCGGTTCCTTCAGCATCGATCAGCACCGGGTCAACTTCCAGTTCGGAGGAGACTTCTTCTGGGAGATCAAAAACGGCAAGCTGGCCCGTCCTCTCAAAAAAGTCATCTACAAATCCTGCAATCCGGAATTCTGGAACAGCTGCGACGCCATCTGCGACGAGCGGTGGTGGCGTCCCTTCGGAGTGGTCAACTGCGGCAAAGGCCAGCCTTCTCAGACGGCCCGCATGACCCATGGTTCCGCGCCTGCAAGATTCCGCAATATCAGAGTGGGAGGTTCCCAATGAACAGCAGCTTCGACCGCATCGCCCAATACATCAAAACTCACTGCCAGGCTGATGATTACAGCCTCAGGATCTTCCATGCCGACAGCCATGAGACCCGCTTTGCCCAAAACCGCGTGACCCAGCATCTGGCCGGACCCAAGCTGCGCGTAAACCTCAACGTGGCATTCGATAACAAGACCGGCAGCGCGAGTGTCAACCAGGACGATCCCGAGGCCCTGGCCCGACTGATCCAGAGCGCCGAGGCCATCGCCAGGCTCAACCAGCCCGATCCGGAATACATCTTCAGCGCTCCCCAAGCGCAGCTGCCAGAGGTCCAAAACGCCGATCCCGCCACCCGGGACCTCGATCCCGCCAGGATGGTCCAGATCGTCCAAAGCATGATCATGAAAGCCAAAGCCATGGACGCCACCGTCTCCGGCATGACCGAAAAGCACTTCAGCGAGTGGGCCCTGATCACCAAAGGCGGCTTTGAAGGCTATGACGCCAGCACCGAGTTTGGCCATTCCATGACCCTCAAAAAGGAGGAAGTGGAGACCAAGGTGAGCTATGAGGCCAAGTCCTTTGCCGGTTTCGAGCCGGACGCGGAATTTGAGACCCTCAAAGCCCAGGCCGCCAGCCTGGCCTCCAAACAGGTGATGGAACCCGAAAAGATCGCCGTCATCCTCAGGCCCGGCGCTCTCATGGAACTGCTCTGGTTCATGGGCTGGATGATGAACCGCCGGCAGAGCGACGAAGGCTTCACGCCCTTCACAGACCAGATGGGCAAGCTCTTCTTCGGCGAAAACTTCAACCTCTACAGCACCCTGAAACGCACGGACATCAAGGCCAGCCCCTTCAACTCCGAGGGGATCCCCTCGCGGGAGATCGCCTGGGTGGAGAAGGGCGTGATCAATGCCATGCCCACCAACCGCTATTGGGCTCAGAAACAAGGCCTGGAACCCTGCGACTTCTACAATTTCTACATTCCGGGCGGCGACGCGTCGGAAGAGGAAATGATGAAGCTGGTGCCGCGCGGATTGATCATCAACCGCTTCTGGTATATCCGCACCGTGGATGCCAAAGCGGGTGAATTGACCGGCATGACCCGTGACGGAGTGCTCTATTTTGAGGATGGAAAAATCCGCCACGCCGTCAATAATCTGCGTTTCAATGAAATCCCCCATGTGGCCACACGGCGAGTGCTGGCCATGGGCCCGAACCGTCTGGCGTCTTCTGGAATGAGCCTGCCGTCGATTTTATTCGACAACTTCAATTTCGTGGACAAGACAAATTTCTAAAAAAACAGTTGACAGGAATTCACGAGCTATAAATGTGTTCGCATCAGAGCGATTTAACATTCCCATGAGCTTTCCGCTTGTTTTTTGGCGTACCTCAGACCCGAATGTCCAAATCCTCCCAAAAAACATAGGAGAGACCCATGGCCGACAGAACCTTAGTCTGCAAAGATTGTGGCAAAGAATTTACGTTCACCGATGGCGAACAGGAATTCTACAAAGAGAAAGGCTTGCAAAACGAGCCCCAACGCTGCCCTGATTGCCGCAAAGCCAAGAAAGCAGCCTTCAATCGTAATCGCGCGCCCCGCAACTAATATATAGTCCGCGCAAATGCCTTGGCCCCCGCAGATAATGTGGGGGCCTGGTTTTTT
>JAGOIY010000155.1 GCA_017995405.1 Candidatus Cloacimonadota bacterium | reverse complement strand
AAATGATTCTGCTGATCACCGTCCAGGCGGCTTCGAAACCTCTGGCGCGGAAGAATATCCAGGTGAAGCTCACGAAGTTGAAGGTGATCAGCCAGCCGAAGATTTTAGCCAGATAATGTCCAATTCCTGAGCCAGAATCCCGTGTACCGAAGAGGCCCATTCGCAGTTTGTCGATGGCCAGGGCCACTCCATGCAGGCCGCCCCAGACCACAAAGTTCCAGCTGGCCCCATGCCAGAGGCCTCCCAGCAGCATCGTGATCATCAGGTTGATGTAGGTGCGGATAACGCCTTTGCGATTGCCCCCCAGGGGGATATAGAGATAATCCCGCAGCCAGGTGGAAAGCGAGATATGCCAGCGGCGCCAGAAATCGGTGATGGAGGTAGCCACATAGGGCACGTTGAAGTTGACGGGCAGGTTGAAGCCCATCAGGGTGGCGAGACCGATAGCGATATCGGAATAGCCGGAGAAGTCGCAGTAGATCTGCAGTCCGTAACCATACACGGCCAGGAGGTTTTCCACTCCGGAGAAGAGCTCCGGACTGTCGAAGACGCGGTCCACAAAGTTGATGCTGATATAATCCGCGATCACGCCTTTCTTGATGAGGCCGGCGAAAATCAGGACAAGCGCTCCGGCGATCTGGTCTTTGTTGAGCTCCAGTTGTTTGCGGATCTGAGGGATAAACCAGGAGGCCCTCACGATGGGCCCCGCTACCAGTTGGGGGAAAAAAGCCACGAAAAACACGAAGTCTTTAAAGCTCTTAAGCGGCTTGAGCTTGCCGAAGTAGATATCCATCGTGTAGCTCATCGTCTGGAAGGTGAAGAAGGAGATCCCCACGGGCAGGAAAATATCCATCAGGGGCAGGTTACCACCGCTGAGCTGATTGATGGAATCGATGATGAAATTGGTGTATTTAAAGTATCCGAGCGAGCCCAGGTTCCAGATCACGCTCAGCCACATCAGCGCGCGTTTTTTGCCCCGCTTTTCCGTCTTGCTGATTCCCGCTCCCAGCAGGAAGTTGATCAGGGCCGTGAGCACCAGCAGGGCTACAAAAAGACCGCTGGTCTTGTAATAAAAATACAGCGAAATCAGCATCAGATACCAGGTGCGCACCTGCACCCGCTTCACCAGCAGGGGGTAGAAGATCATCACGATCAAAAAGAAAAAGAGGAAAAAGCCGCTGTTGAAAAAGAGTGGTACGGCCGGATCGTAGAGCAGTTTGGAAAGCAGGTTTTGCCACGCCGTCATTGAGACCCGCCCTCAGCCAAATCTTTGTAGGCCCGGATCAGGGCACTGTAAAACAGGTATCCTTGCAGCATATAACCTTTGGGGCTATAGTGGATAAGGTCTTGGGAGGCAAGGTCTTTGGCCTTCCATTTAGTAATCGATTTGCTGCCGCCCATCACCTCAAAGAGGTCCCACCAGGCAAAGTTGTGGTCGCGGGCATAATCTTTGATCTCGGAGCAGACTTTGGCCACATTGGAGTTGTGTCTGTTGTTTTTACTGGAATCACCCGGGAGGGTAAAGATCAGTTTGGGCTCTGGCTGAGCGGCCAGCAGCCTGGTCATAAAACCTTGCATTTCAGCTCTGAAACGCGAGGCCACATAGTTGCCCTGAGCGTCATTGGTGCCCAAAGACACGATCAACAGGTCCGGCTGCAGCGCTTTGATCTTTTCGAAGATGGCGTCGTTGGGGGTGAGATTGCTAAAAGAGGCACCATTGATGCCGGTAAAGTGATACTGGATGGCGGCCGCGTCAATCGGAACACCGGGCTGGAAGAAGTTGAGCAGCGAGCCTCTCACGGTGGTGGAGAAATATCCCGGTTTGATATGGGAATCGCCTATCTGGTAAATGCTTACGCGCTCAGTGGAACCGTTGCGGAGCGCCATCAGTTTGCCAAACAGGGGGGCTAACAGCTGTTTGTGGTTGTCCAGATGGTTGGCCTTCTGGTCCAGAAACTTAAATTCCTTCAGATAGGTCTCGCTGTCCAGCAGCTCGTAATAACTCTGGATAAATTCTTCCAGGCTGTCCACCTCCACGGGAAACTCGCTGATAATCTCGATTTCGTCCTCCACGGCCATCGGTAGGGGTTCCGATATGGCGATGAGGCCGTGAAATCCCAGGCTGGAGAGCACCGCGATGCTGAGCAGGAGTCTGAGGCCTTTCACTCTGACACTGCCTTCGAGCCGCTCAGGATGAGGTTGGAGAGCATTTCGCCCACCTTGTTGGCGCCTGCGATCGTGAAATGAGTATAGTCCTTGCCAGCCAGGGCGGGACTGGCGTTTACCCAGGAGGGCATGGAATTCATGCCACCCATCTCGGCAAACAGATTCCAAAACGCGCTGCCGGTTTCCTGGGCCGCTTCGCTCTGGGCCTTGATCAGGATCGGGATGTCAGGCGAGGTGGAATAGCCCATGTCCTTTCTGATGCTGCGGTCATGAGCGCTGATGATCAGGAACGGCACGCCCGGCATGGCGTCCTGCAGATGTTTGATGCTGCGGACCATACCCTTGCGGTAAAAATCGTAATCCGTGACTCTGGCGTTGGAGACGTTTTCGCCATACTGCAGGATCACCAGATCATAGTTCAGGGCGCGTTGAAAGCCCCTCAACAGGTCGCCGGGGATACGGTTGAAATACATGCCGGAATAACCGCGGATGGAAATGTTGTCCACGTAAACGCCTGTGGGAGCGTCAAAACTGACTCCATAGACATGGATGGGATGGCCACTGGAAAACTCCAGACGTAGCTTTTTGACTGGAGCGGCAGGGCTGAGGTCCAGCACCTGCACATCGTTTCCGGGACTCAAGCTCACGGTCCTGGCTTCACCGCCGTCATAGATCACGCGGACGCTGGAGTTTTCCAACGCCTGGCTGTAGAAAAGGCGGATGTGTTCAAAACTCGCTGCCCCGCCAGGAGTGTTGACTCCTTGATATTGTACCCAGGCCGGTCCGCTCACAGAGACCTTGCGGGTCACCTTTTTGGGGACGGGGACTGTTTCCGTGGCGCTGCTGTCCGAGGCCACGGTATCTGTGGAACTGCTTTCCGCGGTGGGGATAATGGTGGTTTCCACATTCTGCCAGGAGCGTGGGATGAAGGTGTGGCCCATGATTCCCAAGGGAGTGCTGGATTTGCTCATAAAGGAAACGGCTTCCCAGTTGGTGGAAAAGTCGTGGATGATGGTCTTGCGGAATTTGTTGACGATGGAGGTCATGCCCACCAGGCCGACTCCGTTTCCCCCGGCAAAATCCTGAAGATTCTTTCTCAGCCGCCCGGAGACCAGATCGCCTTCGATGATGGAATCGCCAAAATAGGCAATGCGTAGCTGCTGATTTTTTCCGGATTTGAGGGCTTGCAGTTTGGCGGCAAACTGGTCCAGGGGACCCAGCTCTTCGACCGTGGGGGCCTGTTCAGCCAGCTTTACAGCTTCCTGGGATACAGACGTGGTGTCCGGGGCGGCCAGTACGGAACTGATGATATCCATGGGTTTGATGGGGAGGATCTCGTTTTCCCAGACGGGGATGGAGGGACCGATAAACACCAGCAGCAAGACCGCCAGCAAAACGATCAGCAGGGGCCTGATAAAACGCTTATCCATTTTGGGCGCGACTCTTTATGGCGTGAGCTGGCACGGCATCTGAAGTGACGGGATTGTATGTCATAAGATGTTGTTTCACAATGTTGTTATCTCTATTATTATCAATCTGGAGCCTGATATCTGAACAGGGCTTTTTGGACAAGGAAATTCTTGCTGCTTAGGATGGAATGGACATGATCCAGCTTCAATGTCATCCTGAAAGAAAAACATTGACAGCAAC
>JAGOIY010000154.1 GCA_017995405.1 Candidatus Cloacimonadota bacterium | reverse complement strand
CGCCGCAAAGGGCAGACCAGCCTCTTTGACCTGATCGCTGAAGATGAGGGAGAAGAGGATTACACTCCGCCTCTGCCAACCGTGGATGAGTGGAGCTATATGCATCAGCTCGAAATGGAGAAAAGCGTGCTGGGGTTTTATCTCAGCGGTCATCCCCTCAGCCAGTATCGTCAATCAGTAAAGTTTTATACCACCTCCTGCGCTTCCGTCAAACGGGAAAATGGCGCGCAGGACCTGGTCCTGGCAGGGATCGTGACCAACCTTGCCAAGAAAAAGGACGCCAAGGGCAATCCCATCGCCTTTGTGGAAATGGAAGACCTCAGCGGGCGTTATGAAGTCCCCCTGTTTAGCCGTGATTATCAGGATTATTTTCAGATCGTATCCAGTGGCAAGGTGCTGGCCGTGATCGGCAGCCGTTCATCCTATAACGGCAATGACGACGGCATGCTGAGAGTGAATCCGCAAAAGATCATGCCGATCGAGGAATTGCCCCGCTATCTGAAAGGAGAGCTGCAACTGGAGCTCCCTGCCTCCAAACTCAGTAAAGCTTTGGTGGACGAGGTGGAGCGCTGCGTCAAATCCACGACCGGCCAATTCACGCTCCGGACAATGGTCCAGAACGAGGAAGACAGTTTCGTGCTGGAATCCGGGAAGCGGTTCTTTCCGGAAAACCGCTTTCTGGAGTGGCTGGACAAACACGGACTGAGTTTCAGCCTGAGAGTGATCACAAATGGCAAAGCTGATTAGCCTGATCCTGCTACTTTTGACGGGCCTCGCGGTCAACGCTCAGGAGATCATTTTCGAGCGCTATGAAGAGGGGACGGACTTTTGGGTGATCGTGCCCTATAACACCATCTCGTTCAAAAAGAACACAGATCGGGTCTCCTATCAACTGGCCATCGAGATCAAAAACTCCAAAAAGAAAGTGGCGGCCAGTTTTGCGCGTACCCTGGACCTGCCAAAGCGAGACTGGCTAAGAGATACGGCCATACCCGTGAGATTCACCGCCAGGCTGGAACCCGGAAAGTATGAGGCGATCCTGCAGCTCAAAAACCTGGTGCTGGGTGATAAGACCAAGCTCAAGAAGACGTTCACTCTTGGCAAACTTACTGAGATAGGACAGCCTTATCTGCTGGTTACCCGGGAAGATATCACCTACCTGCCTCCAAACCTTGACCTGGCGGGAGCGGAAATCCAGAGCTGCGAGATAGTGCAGAGCTTTGCGGTGATAGCAGACAGTATCGCGGTGGAGATGGATGACAGACGTATCCTGCATGTGCTTCCACACAGCCCGGTAACAACTTCGCTTTTGCATGATTCCCAGCTGCCGGCCAAGCTCAACATCAGTTTCTATGAGGGTAACATCCATTACCGGATGGAGGCCTTCACATATAGCCCCTGGTTTTCCTACAACCTGCGCTACAGCTTCAAGGACCAGTTGCTGCAATTGCGTTACCTTGCCAACCAAAACGAGTGGAAAAGTCTGAGCGCTCTGCCGGAGAAACAGCTTTCGGAGGGGATAGAGCTCTTCTGGCAAAGAAACGATCCCAGTCCTGGCACTATCCGCAACGAGGCCAGGGAAGATTTTTACCGTCGGGTGCTAAAAGCGGACGAGCTCTTTACGGTGCACAAAAAACTGAAGGGATGGAACTCGGACAGAGGTAGAATATATATCAAATACGGCGAGCCTGACGAGATCCTCACGGACGTATTGCCTCTGGGAGCTTATCCTTCCATCGTGTGGATCTATTACAAACACAACCGGGAGTTTGTATTTAACGATACAGGTGGCTACGGCCAATACATATTGAGGAACAAAGATGCGGAATACTAACAGATGGATGGCAATTTTGCTGTTGCTGGCAACAGCTTGCGGCCTGGCGGCACAAAACAGGCTGAACATGTTTATCGAATCAAACCGGTTTCTGGACGGGGCCGGCAATACTGTGATGCATATAGACTATCAGGTGCCTTATCGCAATCTGATGTTTCTGGCCCATAAAGGAGGCTACTTTGCGGAGCTGAAGATCAACGTCAGCATGACCAGAGACGATTCTCTGGTGGTGGTGAGAGATCTGACGGATAATGTGGGGATATCCAACAAAGACGACGCGGTGTCTGACAAGACCTATCTCAACCGCCTCAGTTTCCTCCTGGATTCTCAGGTCCGCAAGCTGATCTTCACGGCTTTGGATGTGAATTCCCAACGCAGTTTTAGCTGGGAGTTTGAGGCCTCGCCTCTTACCGGTCAGGATATTTTCAGTGATATTCAGCTATGTTCCGAGGTGCTGGCAGACAGCAGTTCATACCTCAGAAGCTTCCACCGGGGAGCGATTCTTTATAAAACAGAGCCCTCCCTGATTTTCGATAAAACCATGGTCCCTGAGGTCTTTCTCTATCTGGAGATATATCCCGCCTCCGAACTGATTGGGCAATCACAGCTGCTCACCCTATATCTGGAGAAGGACAGCCTGATGGTGAGGGACGATTACATCGATTTTACGCCTGGCTCTGCTACGGAAGGGATCACCTTGAAGATTCCCCTGGAGGATCTGAAACCAGGCAAGTATATCGGAAACCTGGCTATGCAGCTTGGCGAAGCCTATCTGGAACGCGAGTTTGAGTTTTTCGTCACGGAAAGCGTGGAGCAGCAGTACGCGATTTTAACCGACCCGGAGGAAGAAATTGTGCTGTTGCGCTATTTCAGCGGAAATCAGGTCCCGTCTGACTGGGCCAGATATGATGACTCTGTCAAACAGCGCTATATCTCTTCCATTTGGAAACGGATGGCCTCCACGGGGAGAATAAGACCCGAAGACCTGCTGTCCAGCGTGCGGGAAAGAGTCGATTATGCCAATCGCAATTTCAAGTACTTCAAGGACGGCTGGAAAACTGACATGGGCAGGATATACATCAGAAACGGGAAACCGGACGAGGTGGAAAAAGACACCACCATGGACGACACCCGCTATGTTCGCAAGGATTATCAAATCTGGAAATACCGGGGAAGGCTAAACGCGGTTTACGCGTTTGTGGATATGCAAATGAATGGCAACTATCAGCTTGTCTATGTGAACAACGATGACATGGAAAGGTCCAATCCGGATTATCTGAGATATCTTGGCGATGACTTCGATACCTCAAAACTGGGAGATTAACACGAATCAGGCAAACAGCCGGATAACTTTTTCAGCGATCGAAAACAGGGTAAAAAGCGTCCGGGAAGTGCTTGACAGAAAAGCTGTTGCTGGCTTGTTCGTAGAACACGAGCACGATATCAAAGCGAGTTTGCAGTTTGGCGTAATCGGGATTCTGGTTAATGTATTCTTGTGCCGTTCTGGAGATGTTCCTGCGTTTGGTCCAGGTGACAGTCTGCAGGGCGGCATCTATAGAGTGAAATCGACGTGTTTTCACCTCGACAAAGATGAGATGAGTATCGCTGCGCATGATGATATCAATTTCCCCGTTTCGGATGCGGAAATTTTTACACAGCAGTTCGTAACCTTTGTTAAGCAGGAACTTGGCGGCGATATCTTCGCCGATGTGAAAAAAAGCATTTTGCGTTATTCTGTCCATGGGGCAAGAAAACGCTTGACGTATTTCAAGTCAACGATATTTTGTGAACCACAGATTAGAAACAACACCGAAAGGTGGAGGGAAGTATGAAAAGAGTATTATTAAGTGTATTTGTGCTGGCATCGCTATTGAGCGTGTTGGACGCGGCCCCGTTCCAAACCCTGGGAATGCTGCGCACACCGGATGCCTATGTGTTGCCCCACAAGGCGGCGGAGATTCTGCTGGTGGGTTATTATCGGGATGTCGCCAAGCCAAGTTATGT
>JAGOIY010000153.1 GCA_017995405.1 Candidatus Cloacimonadota bacterium | reverse complement strand
AGGTACACATGCCCAGATCAATAATCCCAGTCCCATCGGGACGGCAGTTTAGATTGTTGTCACAATACACTTTAGGTCTGATGTCAAACAGCATGTGCACCCCTTGTGCCGTCCCTACAGGACTCAACTATATTTCTTGTATGACAGCTCTATCTAAACTGCCGTCCCGCTGGGACTCTCTAGATCGCAGTTACTTATGCAATTATCATAAATGCTCGGACCTGGAATCCAGCCCCACAACCCCCTCAACCCTCTCAATATATCTATAATCCATAGGAGACCATAATTATGAAAGACTACGAAGCTCAGATCTCAGCCCTCCTGGCCAGAATGACCCTGGACCAGAAAATCGGCCAGATCCTCCAGCCGGAACGCCAGTTCATCACTCCGGATGAGGTAAAACGCTATCACATCGGCTCCGTCCTCAGTGGAGGCGGTTCCGTGCCCGGAGACAACCGTCCCGAAGATTGGATTGCCATGAACGATGCCTATTGGGCTGCTTCCATGGAAGAGGACGCGGACCACCTCGCCATCCCGCTCATCTATGGTGTGGATGCCATTCATGGCAACACCAACGTGATCGGAGCGGTGGTCTTTCCCCACAACATCGGTCTGGGCGCGGCCCACGACCCCGATTTGCTGGAAAAGATCGCCTCCGTGACCGCCAAAGAAATCGCCGCTACCGGAGTGGACTGGACCTTTGCACCCACTTTGGCGGTGGCCCGCAACGACCACTGGGGCCGTACCTATGAAAGCTATTCCGAGCATCCCGACATCGTCTGCCTCTACGCTCCCAGGTTTGTCAAAGGACTGCAGGGCCAGTTTGAAGAAGACAAGGTGATCGCCTGCGCCAAACACTTCATCGGCGACGGGGCTACCCTGCATGGCATCGATCAGGGTGATATGTGCATCCCGGAAGAGGAGTTACGCCGTCTGCACCTGCCTCCCTACCGGGCCGCCGTCGAGGCCGGAGTGCTGAGCGTGATGGTCTCTCTCAGCAGTTGGTATGGCGCCAAATGCCACGGCCATAAATTCCTGATCACAGACCTTTTGAAAAAGGAACTGGGATTTCAGGGACTGGTGATCTCGGATTGGGACGGTATCGATTACCTCGATTCAGACTATCGCAACTGCGTGGTCCAGTCCCTCAACGCCGGGCTCGATATGTTTATGGTCACCTCCCGTTGGAAAGAGTTCATCGCCCTCACCAAAGAGGCCGTCCTGAGCGGTACGGTTTCTATGGACCGGCTGGACGATGCCGTCCGCAGAATCCTGAGGGTCAAGTTTCTGGCCAATATGTTTTCCAAACCCCGTCCCGCCCAGAGAAAGCTCTCGCTGGACCACTCCTGTTTCGGGTCTCCGGAACATCGGGAAGTGGCGCGGGAGGCGGTGCGCAAGTCTTTGGTCCTGCTGAAGAACGAAGGGGATATCCTGCCTCTGGACAAGGGCGCCCGCATCCTCGTCACCGGCAAGAATGCCCACAACCGCGGTCACCAGTGCGGTGGTTTCACGGTGGCCTGGCAAGGCGTGAACGATAAACAACCCATCGACGGCAGCATCTATAACGATGTGGACCATGAGCAGTTACGCGATCCGGCAGACAGCCGGGCGGATTCCTGGGGCTCCGCCATCGTGGGTGGAACTTCCGTCTGGGAAGGCATCCGGGCTGTGGCCCCCAATGCCGTTTTGAGCGATGACGGTTCCGACGCCGATCCGGCCAAACACGATCTGGCCATCGTGGTGATCGGGGAAGTGCCCTATGCCGAAATGCTTGGAGATATCAGAGTGGAAGGCCTGGCCAAGGGACTCAGGATCGGGATGGGCTCCACCTCGGACGAGAAATACGTCTCCGGGGAAGCCGAACTCATGAAAAAGGGTCCCTACGGCACCCATCTCTATCTGCATCAGCTTCATCCGGAAGATCTGGCCACCATCCAGCGGGTCCGCTCTCAAGGCGTGCCGGTGGTCTGCGTCATGATCTGTGGACGTCCCCTCGTGATCGAACAGGAACTGGATGCCTCCCAAGCCTTTATGGTGGCCTGGTTCCCCGGTTCGGAAGGAGCGGGCGTGGCTGATGTGATCTTTGGAGACTACCCCGTCCAGGGCAGGCTCAGCTTCTCCTGGCCGCGCTATGACGACGAAAACTGGAACCTGGGAGATCCTGGTTATGATCCCATGTTCCCTTACGGTTTTGGATTGGAATACCGGTAGCTCCCCAATCCTATTACGGGTGCATTACGGGTCCCACCCGTAATGCACCCGTAATGCACCCGCAATGCGATGCGGTAACCAATATCCCTCCATCTGTTCAATCCCGCTTGCCTGAAAGGGCGTTTGGCCTTATACTGTCATTGAAAGGCAGCCCCGGGCTGTTACTTGATGAGCCCCACGCCTTTCTAAAAAGAGATCTTCAGGCCAGATAAGTGTGTGCTGGCAAATACAGGAGTACAGATGGATTCCTTCAGTTTTTACAACCCGACCCGGGTGATGTTTGGCACCGGCATGATCCGGAACCTTGGCAAAGAGCTCAAAGACGCCGGCCTCAAAAAGGTCCTGCTGGTGGCGGGAGGCGGATCGATCCGCGCCAACAGCGTTTATTCCCAGGTGACCGATAGTCTCAAAGCCTCGGAAATCCTGTGGGCGGAAGCCTGGGGCGTGAGGGCCAATCCCACTCTGGACAAGGCCCGCGAGCTCATCAAACTGGCCCGGGATGAAAAGGTGGAAGCCGTTCTGGCCGTGGGTGGAGGCAGCGTGATCGACACTTCCAAGGCCATTGCCGCGGGATTCTATATGGAAGATGTCTGGAACACCTTCACGGGACGCGAGGCCATCAAACAGGCTCTGCCTGTCTATACCGTCCTCACCCTTTCCGCCACTGGCAGCGAAATGAACAGCTTTGCCGTGCTCACCAACACTCAGGAACGCAAAAAATGGGGGATGGGCTCGCCGCTGATCTTTCCGCGCCTCACCATCATCGACCCCTCCGTCCAATCCAGCCTGCCCTTCAACCAGACCGTCAACGGCGCTCTGGATGCCACCGCTCACATCCTGGAATACTACTTTTCCGATGATAAAGCCATTACCACCAACGCGATAAACACTGCCCTGCTCAAGACCATCATGGAGATGACGGACCGCCTGCGACAAAACTCCGCCGATCTCGTGGCCCGTGGAAACCTGGCCTGGTGCGCCACGCTGGCCCTCAACGGACTCAGCGGCGTGGGCCTCAAAGGTGGAGACTGGGCCTGCCACTCCATCGAACACGCTTTTTCCGCCCTCAAACCTGAAATCGCTCACGGCGAAGGCCTGGGCGTGATCTTCCCCGCCTGGATCGAATACATGAGCGAACGCATGCCCACCCGCTTTGAAGGCTGGGCCCATGAGGTGTGGGGAGAGCACAACGTGAGCCGTGCCCTGCGCAAATTCCGGGATAAAATCGCCTCCTGGGGCGCCGCCACCTCGCTGCGCGACCTCGGCCTCAAAGACCACGACCTGCCCGTCCTCCTGGAACTGATCATGAGCTCCCGCTCCATCGGCCTCTTCAGCAAGCTCGGCCGCGCCGATATTGAAGCACTGCTGATGCTGGCGTATTAGGGGTTGTGGAGTTGTAAGGTTTTTGAGTTTTAAGGTTTTGAAGTTTTAGAGTTTTAACAAAAGCCTTGCAGCCGCAGACCCTAACCAGGCGCAGCCTCTCACTCACTGCAGAGATACAGAGGGACTTTTTTCACTACAGAGCTACAGAGACAACAGAGGAGAGGTAACTGAGAAAGGGATTTTGCCCATAATTGTGGGGCCATCATTCCAGACGGCCCCACCAGCACGCAGTGCTCTAACCAGCTCGCAGAGCTCTAACCAGC
>JAGOIY010000029.1 GCA_017995405.1 Candidatus Cloacimonadota bacterium | reverse complement strand
CAGAGCAGCAGTGCCAGCTTGTGACATCTATTATGGCAGCGAAGGCGAGTTCTCAGCCCAATTGCTCAATTGACCTGGAGCGAAGCTGCCGCCAACGCAAACCAGGAACTGCGTGTTCCCCTATTTTTCGGTCCTGACGCTTTCCAGCCGTTGCCAGGCCGTGAAGAGCAGCCTGCCGCCAGTGATTCCAAAAGCCGATTGCAGCAGATTGGCCGGCAAATCCGCCAGCGCGGCCGCGAAACCCAAAGACGGCATCAGCCAGCTTCCCAGGAAGTAAACTGCCACCATTGCCATTCCGCCCAGCACGGGAAAGAGAATGCTGAGCAGGGTGGGTTTGTCTTTGCCCAATCCGGCCAGAAAACCCAGCAAACCTTTGGCAACCAAAGTGATGGGCGCGAAGATCGGAAAGCCGATCAGATCTGCCAGAGCGGAACCTATCCCTCCCGCCAGAGCAGCGCTGCGCGAGCCTCCCAACAGAGCGGCAAACACGATCACCACGTCTCCAAAGTTGAAATATCCCCCTCCCGGAACGGGAATCCTGATGAGCAGAGTGGTTACCATCACCAGCACGGTGAAGCCCACTTTCAGATACCATTTCATGATGGCTCCTTATGACAGCATTCTATGCGGTTGTCGATTTGTTCGCCTTTCAACCGCGCCTCTTCCATCACATAGAGGGCCAGGGCCAGATTGGCGGCCAGAGCTTTGTTAAAGCGTGCTTTGAAACCCCGCTCTGATAGCTGAGCGCTGGGAATAAGTTCCTGCCAGGATTTGAGGGTGGGATAGGACCTGAAGGCCGCCTGATACAGGATCCGGCCCAGAATCAGATACTTTTGCCAGTGGATGTCTGGCAAAATCTTCAGCAGTCCCTCATAGCTGAGCAGAGAGACGCAAAGCCGGAAAACCAGTAGGGTGGAGACCAATAAGAGCAAGCGCGGCAAACCGTAACGCAGCCAGTAGTCCAGGGCCTTCTCCTCGCCCGGAGCGATGCCCAATAGCACCAGCAGCGTGTAGATAAGCAGCAGGCTGATGGCAAAGGGCGCGATCACTTTGAGCTGTTTCCAGGTTTTTCTGCTCCCCAGCCAGATCAGACAGAGGGCCAGCAGGGCCAGCAGCGCTGTGATTTGCAGGCAGTTGTGCTCCAGCCAGATAACTCCAAACAGGAGGCAAAAAGCCACAAAGATTGTGACAGCCAGGATCAGCTTCAGTCTATCCACTCACCACACTCCGGTGGGGGTCCAGGACTTCGAACTGGACAGGAATCGCGTCTGTTAGCTCCTGATGATGAGCGCTGTAGATCAGGCAGCAGGATAGCTGGCGCTCCCACACCTGCTCCAGGTGGTGCAGCTCATCGGCCACGATCCAAATGGGCCTGGGACGCTTGCTGCTAGCCCGTTCGAGATCATCCAGGAGAAAGCTCACCAGGTCTCTTTCGTCGCGGACCCGCAATCCGGGATGAAAGATCGCCGCCCAGGCTTTGACGGCCTGCAACTGCAGATGGGCCTGCTGTTCAAACTGCAGCAGCCAGACGTCATGCTGCCGGAGCCCCGGTATGAGGACCTGATTGATGAAAGAGCTTTTACCGCTGCCGTTGGGGCCCTTGAGCTGATAGATTTTGCCTTGTTCAAACAAGAGCTCCTTGGCAATATCCAGGCCAAAGGAAGGCCAGATCTGTCTGTAGCCAGCTTCAATCCTGATCATGGGGCCGTTTGCCAGCGGATAGATTTTCCGCTGCTCCCGATCAGTTCCATCGCCGCGGTCAATTTGGCCGGGTCGAGGGAGTGTTCCAGATCGATGAAACAGATGCTCTGAGCGGGAGAAATGACGGCCAGACAAAGCATCAGGATCACTTTCTGCCCTCCGGAAAGCTCGCTGAGGATGCTGCTGGGCCGGATGGCTTTGCCGCTGATCCTTTCAAAACACTCACACAGCTCCGCGTGCCGCTCTGAGGGGATGTGACAGAGCAACAGCTCTTCCCAGAGCGGGCCGGTGCAGATCAGCGGATGGGCCGCGTCCGCAATATAATAGCCGGTACTTGTGTCCATGAGAGGACACAAATACCGGCTGGCTTGCTGTGTCAAGCGCCTTAGTCGAGCTCGGGCGGGACAGCGAATTTACCCAGAAAGAGCACCGCTCCGCTGGGTTTGTGGATGATCATGTAATAAAAAGGATGATCGGCCCGGAAGACGGGGATTTCATCTTCAAAGACGGGGACGGACTTGGTGGCCATCACCACAGCCGTTGCGGCTGCTGCTTCGGTGCCTTCTTCCTTCACTTCCACAAAGGCTTTGTGGATGATGTCCATGATATAGAGATCGGCTGATCCGGGTTTGCGAATGCCGGTAAAATCAGCCGCCACATCACTGAAGGCATCGATCATGCCCATGCTCTTCATCATCCGGGGCACGTTTTCCAGCGTGAGTTCCAGGGTGAAGCGTGGTATGATCGCCTTCACTTCCTGCGGTTTGATAGCCCCGCGCCACTGTTTATAGGCCTCAGGGGTCATCTCTGTCTTATCGGCGCTTTGCTCATCCGGCAGCACCATCAGCATGCTGAGGTCTGCTTCTTCATAGGGAAGCTCGAGCACCTGGCAGCCTGGCATCCTGGCGTAGCCGTATTTGCCCTGGCGATACATCAAATCCACCGGTTTGGTGTTTTCAGCCGCCCGGTCCGGCTTTGTAAAGAAGCTTTCCCGTTTGGTGGCCTTGGGGTCAAACTGCAGCAGCCACTTGCCCTTGAAGAAGATAGCGTTCACCAGCACGATCCCGTGATTGCTCTGTTTGATGTGATCGGGCGAGACCAGATCTTTGATCCTCTGATTGGTGCGGTCCAGCACCCAGTCGTTGATATACTTGGCAGAGCCTTGCGCGTCGTCAAAATCCAGAGAATAGAGGTCGCTGCCATAAAAATCCTGCAGCAGGGTCTTGTATTCCGGGACCAGCAGATGCTCATAGAGCTTAGCGCCAAACAGCCCATTGGCCACGTTGAGCTCCGCTTTGCCTCTTTTGCCCAGTTCGTTGAGCCGGTTGCCCAGATCTTTGAAAGCGCTGTGATGCAGGGCTTCGGGCAGTTCAAAGGAGAGGGCTTTGGCCATTTCGGTGGCGGTGTTGTTTTTGGCCCCGCCGTAGGCCATCGAAAGGGCAGTGGAAATGCTGTAAGGAGAGAAAAAGAGGTTCTTCCCCTCCTCATCGGCCTTGGCATAGAGCCGGAAGGCAAAGTCGTTGTTGTGGTCTGTAAACTTGATCAGCTCGGCAGGCAACAGCTCAACCGATGCCAGTTCAGGAGTCTGCTCCTGGGCTTTTTTGTTGCAGGCGCAGCTAAAGCTCAGGCTCAGCACCGCCAGCAGGATGAAGTAACGTTTCATCATAAAGATCCTCCCTGGATGATCTGGAGCGCAGTTTATCTTCTGGCACAAAGGCGTCAACATATTTTTGGAGAGGACTTGACCGCGCAGGGCATCCGGCTTAGATTATCCCCTATGAAAACCACGTCTAGCTCCGAGGGCAAGCACCTCATCTTTCCGATCTTTCTGCCCATGCGGGGCTGCCCGGGAAGCTGTATCTATTGCGATCAGTATCGCATCAGCGGCGCGGAAGCGGACAAGGGGCCAGACTTTGACGCGGCCCGGGAATTTCTCAGACGGCATCGGGGCAAAGCTCGCCAGATAGCTTTCTACGGAGGCAGCTTCACCGGTCTGGAGGAAGAACAGCGGGAGCTTCTGCTCCAGCCCTTGTTGTCTGAACTGGATGAGCAGAGCTCGTTCAGGATCTCCACCCATCCCCTCTGTATCAACCCAAATATCCTCCACTGGTGCTCAGCCAATCGGATCACCACCATCGAGCTGGGAATCCAGGATTTTTCCGGCTCCGTGCTTTCTGCTTCCGGACGTGGTTACGATTCTGGCACAGCCATCAAAGCAGCCCGGCTGGTGAACGAGCACGGCTTCGAGCTTGGGGTCCAGCTGATGCCTGGCCTGCCGGGCTGGGACGAAAGCAGCCTGGCCTTCAACCACCTCATGGTCAAAGATATACGGCCCCAGCTGCTGAGGATCTATCCCTGCCTGGTGCTCAAAGACACTCCTCTGCACGAGCTCTGGCGCCAGGGCAAGTATCAACCGCTCAGCCTCACCCAGGCCATCTCACAGAGCGCGGACTGGCAACAGCTTTGTGATCAGGAAGGCATCAAACTGATCAAAGTGGGGCTGCCGTCAAACCTCGATGCCAATGAGATTGCGGCCGGGCCCTGGCATCCCGCTTTTGGGGAACTGGTCAGGGCCGAGCTGCTGGTCCGCTCCCTCACGGCGATTTATCCGGCCGGTTCAATAATTAAGCTGGACAAAAAACAAAGGAACCTGATCATGGCTCACGGTGGTATTTATTATAATATCCTGCTGGAACGGATCAAGAATTGCTCCGTTGGGCTATCGTGATTTATTCAGCATCAAGGCGATTTATATGCATCCGCATAAAAGGAACAGCATTATGAAAAGACTGAGCTTGCTATTGGCAGTAATGGCGCTGTTGATCAGCGCTTGCGAGATTCGCAAACCGATTCTGCCGGAGTGGGATGTGACGCTCAGCATCCCTCTCATGCATAAAAACTTCTTTGTTTCAGATCTGGTGGACAGCCTCAATATCATCGTGGGGGATGACGATGTGCTCACCCTCCATGGTACCGGCACGGCTGAAACACCGTCCATGGGCTTGGTTGAGCTCACTCCCGGGATCCAGCAGGATGGAATCCCTCTGTTCTCTGGAGAGCCACGGATCATTCCGGTCCCCTTTGGAGATACCAATGGCCTCGTGGAGCTGGTCTATGGACGTTTCAACAGTGGTTTGATCAGGACCCGCTTCAACAACATTGCCTCGCAGGTAAACCAGATCAGCATCAGCATTGCCGAACTCCGCGATCCCGCCGGACAGCCTTTCCAGATATCCTACCAGGGAAACTCCGGCTGGGAGGATCACAGCCTGGTGGATTCCCACATCGGAGAACTCAATTCGGACGAGATTCTCGATACACTCCACATCACCATGACCATCACGTCCTCGCTGCCCAACAACTCTCCGGTGGGCACCATGGACCTCAACATGAACAGCCCCCTCAGTTTTGGCCTGTTCAGAGGAGCGCTGGCACCCTACGACCTGCCCCTGATGAACAACGCCACCACCATTAACATCGACTACCCCTACGACCTGGAGGAAGCCATCCGGCTTGAGCATGCCAGCATGAAGATCGATCTCGAGAATCAACTGGGCTTTGCCTGCATTTTCCACGGTGATTTTGTGGCGGAAAATACCCGCACCGGCCAAACTGAGACTATCGCCATCCTCGACGACAGCGGCCAGCCCTTTATGGCCAGCGCCGCGGATGACAACGGCCCCGGGATTACCGAACTGATCTTTTCCGAGGGGGTGGATTCGCTCTTGCAGATCATGCCGGACCGGGTAAGCATCAATAACGCCTATTTCACCATCCAGAGCGGTATCGGTGGCACGGTCGGGACCGTGAGAGATACAGACAAGATCATCGGCAACTATCAGGTGGACGCGCCTTTCACCTTTGAGCTCTTTGCCTCCACGATCCGTCTGCAGGACCCCGTGAGGATAAACATCTCGGAAGACAACCGTATTCGCATCCGGGACAACGCCCTGGGCGCGGAGCTCTCGCTCAAGATCAAGAACCAGCTGCCCATTGGCGTCACTGCCGATCTGTATTTTGGAGACACGGACTCCATCGATCCGGACAGCCTCACCTCCTATCAGCTTCACCGCGTCGTCCCGCTCAGGTCCAGGCTGTGGGTGGAAGCCCATCCAGACGATCCCAGTGTCAACAGCGATGGTGAACAGCTCATCAACATCGAGCTCTCGGAAGGCGAAGTGGACCTTTTTGCCAATCCCAACGTCTTCCTGCTCTGGACCTTCAGTTTCGAGCCCAGCAACGGCGTGATCTCCATCACTGCCTCCCCGGCTGATTACATCTCGGTGAAAAGCATGATCCGGGTGGGCCTGCACATCGCGGAGGATATATGAAAAAGCTCCTCATCCTCCTCTGGGGATCGATCATCCTGGATCCCCTGATAGCTGGCAGCAATACTGGCCTGCCTTTGATGTACGCGGACAGCTATATGATGCGGGCCTATGGCAGCGAGGCCAACTACTGGAATCCCGCCCTCCTCAGTGAAGAAACAGGAGACATCTGGCTGCCCGCTCTCAATTCAGGGATCTTTCTGGCCAACAACGCGTTGGACCTGGATTTCTACAACTATATCATGGAAAAAGGGAGCATCTCCGAAGCCGACAAGCAGAAGCTGCTGGATATGATGGACGGCAGCGCTATCCTCAGTATGAGCGGCCAGAGCAGCGTCCTGGGCTTCACCCTTGGCAACGTGGCCCTTACATCAAGTGTCCGCTATTATGCCAAAGCCGCCATCTCCGAACGCTTTGTGGAACTGCTGCTCTATGGCAATGAGGAAGACAGGACCTATGAGTTTACCCGGGAACACAATCATGTGAGCTCGCTCAGCTATGGAGACATCACGGTGGGCATGGGAGATATCCGTCTGCCTTTGCCTCAGACGATTCCAGATATCAGGCTGGGCTGGTCTGCCAGTCTCCTGGTCGGGATCGCGGAACTGCACACGGCCCGCTACTACGGCTCCTTCAGCTCCACCATCGACGGCTTTTCCTTCCATCAGGACGCGACCCTCCGCAAAGGTGGAGGAGGAATCGGCTTCAAAGGCATGCTGGGACTGGTCTCAGAGCCTATAGAAAACCTCCATGTGGGTGTGACGCTGGACAACATCCTGGGTGAGATCCGCTGGGGACTGGTTCGCGAAAATCAACACTTCCGCGTAGCTATAGACAGCGTCTATGTGGCCGACCTCAATGAAGACCTCATCAACTATGATACCTGGACCGACAAGGCCAACGCCTTCAGCACCAAGCTTCCCATGGAATTCCGCCTCGGGATGCTGTACAAGACCAGGCAGATCAGCCTTTCCGCCGATTATGTGCAAGGTTTTGACGAATCCACCGTCACCTCCAAAGTAGGCAGAGTTAGCGTGGGAGCGGAACTGCTGCCCATCCCGATCCTGCCTATCCATCTTGGTTATTCACCCGGCAGCAGCACGTTCCCCTGGCGGGTATCTTATGGCGTAGGGTTGCGCATCCTGCCCTTCGAATTCGGGCTGGGATTGCAGACCTTTGAATCGGTGTTGCCCAGCTACAGCACCAAAGGACTCGCCCTGGCCAGCTATTTTCGCTTTAGGATGTAGCCCTGGCTCTAGCCGTTTCAGTAATGCCAGCTAACATCGTCATTATCCTCATCGCTGCCCTCAGCGCGGCGTTTTTGTATCATCGCACCGAGCCGCCCCTGCCTCGCTGGAGGGCGGTGCTTTTGGCCTCTTTGCGTACAGTGGTGCTGGCCATTGCCCTGATGCTGCTGATCAATCCCATCCTGCGATTCATCCGCTCCAAAACCGAGAGCCAGCAGATCATTATGCTCCACGACAGCTCCCTCAGCATGAACAACGACGGCAAGCTTCAGTGGATGAAACGCCAGGCCAAAACGCTTGAGGGCAAATACCGCCAGGCTGGCTATGAGGTGTTGAACTACAGCTTTGCCAACGGACTGGACGGCGATCCGGAAGATACCCAGCTGGCCCCTGCCCTCAGAGACCTGGCCGCCAAACAAGACCTCTCCAAAGCCTCCGCTCTGCTGCTCTTTTCCGATGGCTGGCTTCGGGATGAAAACCTCGGTCCCGTCAAACAACTGGGCCTGCCGATCATGCCAGTGGCAGACAGCAGCCAGGTCATCCAACCCGACCTCGCGGTCGTCAGTCTGCGCAACAACCGCCACAGCTATCGGGGCGAGCCTACTATGTTTGTGGCGGAATTGCAGTCCGGAGACTACAGTGGTCCCGTCACGGTCCGTCTGATGACGGGAGACAGGGTGCTGGCCAGCAAAAACCTCAGCCTCAAAGCCTCAGAACTCACCCGGGTGGAGTTTACCCACAGCTTTCCCTCCGTGGGTTTCTATCCGCTCAGGGTGGAGGTCAGCGCTCCGGAACTCAGGGAAAAGGTGCTGGGCAACAATTACTTCCCCGGGGCCGTCGATATCCTGGCTGATAAGGAACGGATCCTGATGATCTCCGATAAAGCCGGTTGGGACAACAAGTTCATCACCGATGTGATCACTGCCAACAGCCGCTGGCAGTCTCGAAGCTACACCCTCCAGGGTGGAGTGATCAAACTGGGTGAGAAGGTGCTCAGCGATTTTGACCGGGATCCCAAAGCTGCTATCGTGGTGATCAACAACGGCGAGCTCAAGGCCGATCCGCGTCTGGTGGACCTGATCAAAAAAGCCCATCGCTCCGGGACTGGCATCCTCTGGCAGGGTATGCCTTTGAAAGAACTCACGGACGTCCTCGCTCTGGGTCCTTCCAACGTGGCAGCCAGCTTTCAGGGCTTCTTCAAACTCCTGCCCTCCTCTTCCGCGTATCCGCTTCTGGAGATCGACTCCGGAGAGCTGGCCAACATCCCGCCCCTCGATTACTATTTTCTCAGCCCGCTGGCCGGAGCTCAGGTCCTGGCCGCGATCGATACGGCCCAGGAACCTCCCGCCATTGCGGTCAAATCCATCCCCGGCAGAGTGATCAACCTGGCCTTTCTCAACCTCTGGCGCTGGCAACTCCAGAGCCCTGGCAGCACCTATCGACAGACCATTACCAATCTCCTCACCTGGCTTTCCAACCGGGGTGGTTCCACCTACCAGGCCATCCATGCCAATAGCTATTTCCAGAGTGAGCAGATCAACATCCGCCTCCGGGCCGATGACGATATCCGCCAGAGCCGGCTGGACCTCAATCCCCGCCTCAAAATCATGGACGCGGACGGCAAAGAGGTCTGGTCCGACTTTATGGCCCGCGCCGAAGAAGACTATGTCGCTTCGCTAAGCCTCGATAAGGTAGGAGAATACGGCTTTGAGATCAGCGAAAACGGCGAGGCCGGCAAGGTGAAGGGACGTTTCCATGTAGCTGCCGGTTCCCTGGAAGAACGCGATCACCACTACAACCTGCCCCTGTTGAGCTGGCTGGCCAGCGAGAGCGGAGGCCGCCTCCTCAACCAAACAGAGATTTCTTCCCTTTCCCCGCCTCTTCCCCAGACGCGTAAGCTAACCATCACCAATGAATTGCCCCTCTATCGCAAGTGGTATGTGCTGGGCCTCTTTATCCTGGCTTTCTGCGTGGAACTCTTTCTGAGACGGCGCTGGGGACTGCTGTAAACTCTATCATCAGCAAGAGTCTGGTTGCATTATTGTAACTACAAGTTTCTCCCTCAAGGCCCGATCAGGAAAGCCCCTTCCATAAGGCAGCAGATCCATCAGTGTAAAGCTGAGACACACTCTCCCGAAACACGAACTGCTGACCCGGGATACCCAACTTGCCTGATATGTCTCTAGAGGACGTAATGGAGGATAACCAATACCCCCCCCACCACGACAAACGGCAGTTGTTCCAGGTTTCTCACCGGGCGTTTGCGTACCAGGTTTACATAAATCTCATACGCGAACAAAAGGCTAAATACGACCAGGGCCAGGCCCGGGTAGATATTGCCGTCTATAAGGTCCAGAACTCCCATGATCACGAGAGCTACTAGGGGGATAGCCTTGAAGATCGCGTTGGGCAGATAGTTCTTCTTCTTTTCTGGTTCCATTTTTCCTCCTGAATCTGATCCTATTTCATCATTACCATGCGTTTGGCCATAGCGCGGCCTTCACAGCTCAATCTATAGACATACACGCCGCTGCTGACAGGCTGGCCGGATGAATCGCTGCCATCCCAGACCACCTGATAATGGCCGGGTGATTGCATGTGACCGGAGCTCAGCACCTTCACAAGTTGACCTTTGAGGTTGTAAACCGCCAGATGAGCCCGCGAGGGACGCTCCAGCGTATAGGAAATGGTGGTGCTGGGATTGAAGGGATTGGGGTAGTTTTGCATTAAAACATGAAACTCCGCCAGGCCAGGAGCATAGGGATCGTCCGCGTGGGTGGCGTCGAGGTCCAGAAGCCTGGCATAGAGGCTGTTGGGATAGTCGTAACCGCTGTCATAACCGATGCGGCGATCCACCCAGCTCAACATGGCGCGGTTGCCGAGCATCGCCACATTAGGATAGTTTTGCGTCATATAGCCATCCTCAAAGACCTGAGGAGCGATGTCCCAGTTGCCCAGGCTGTCCATCACGGCATATTCCAGCCTCGTATCGTCATAGCCGTTGTAAGCGCGGGACCAGATCGCTCCCACGCTGCCGTTGGCAAACTTCATCAAGCGGCCGTCATAGCATTCTTCCCCGCCCTCCATCACCAGACGGCCATCCTCGCCCCAGTTGAAGACGCCCTCGTAATCCAGCTTTTGCAGATAGATATCCGTATCGGATGAATAGCTGTTCTTCACATAGAGCATGTAGATCGCGTCGTCCTCAAAGCGCACGTCATGACAATCGTAATCATCGGCGGGCATGTGAGTTATCCTGCCATCCAGGCCCCAGGGCAGTTCCGCGCCATAGCCAACCTTTTGCACCAGATCACGTTCCCAGCCGTCCAGCACCACATAAAGTGAATCCTGCACCACTTGGGCGTCCACGACCCAATCGGGGCCGCTGTCGTAGTTGGAAATATAGATCAGGCCATCCGGGGGCCAGTCGATGCGCTCAGGCTGATCGTTGGGCAGCAGGAAGATGCGGTTGCCCGGATCACCGGGAACGGGATAATCGAAATTGATCATCATAAAGCGGTTGGCCAGTTCTTCAATGGAAAAGCCGCTGTCATGCTGCAGCAAAATCTTGCCAAATGCTCCTCCCTCATCGGGCCACATGGCTACTCCTTCATGAATTCTCTGGCCGCGGATAGTCCCACCGTAGGAACCGCCATTACCCCAAACCACATAGTAGTCTCCGTCTTCATAGCTCAGGTGAGCCCCGATGCCAGTGTAATAGCTGCCCATCAGGGCTACTCCCAGGCCGGGAAGCTGAGGGTTGCCGTCGGGGTCAAGCACTTGCAGGTAATGCAGATAGTCGTTGGGGTCATCGCCGGTCTTCCGATAGAGAACGGCGATCTGGCCCTGCGGGGTGGTCATAATCTCCACTGGATACTTGTAACCAGGCTGACCGGCCAGGAATTTGCGGCCGCGCAGTTCCCAGAGCGGATTGAGGTTGAGGTCGCTCTTTTGCATGTAAAGCTCATACTTGCCGCCGCGGTTGTCGGACCAGAAAGTGTAGAAATGCGCTCCCAGCGTGAACTGGCTACTGATAGTATTGACCGCGCCGTCCAGCCTTTCGGAGAGCGCTTCGCCGCCAACTGGAAGCTGGGCCGCGGCCTGGCCGTTCAGAA
Organism: Candidatus Cloacimonadota bacterium; assembly: GCA_017995405.1. Lineage (GTDB taxonomy): Bacteria > Cloacimonadota > Cloacimonadia > Cloacimonadales > Cloacimonadaceae > UBA3900. The sequence continues at coordinate 7,103 of JAGOIY010000029.1, read as the reverse complement.
TCTGCCGCCGGAAAAACTGCGAGGTGCCGGCCTTGTCTTTCCAAAAATACCAATATTCCTGGCCTACCTTCAGCACGCTGGGTAGATGGAAATCCCGCGAGTTGGAATTGACCGCGATCCCTGCTTGGGGCCAAGCTGGCAGGCCGTCCGGAGTGATCAGCAGGCTGCGGTTAGTGTTGTCCGTCACATCCCGCCAGGTGATCAAAGGCCGGTTCTGGCTGTCCGTCAGGAGGCTGAACAGAGTGGTACGGCCTACGTTGGCGGCAAAGGTTTTTGCCCAGGGCTGCCAGACCGGGGACCCGCTGGCGTTGATCCTCAGCAGATGGATTTGTGGGCTCCTCAGATAGCTGATATAGAAGCCTCCATCAGTGGAAGGGGCCAGCTTGGGCACTCCCGCGTCTGAATAGAGATTGGTGGTGAGGGGAGAGCTCATCAGCAGGTTGCCACCCGGGTCCATGATTTGCCAGGAGAGGGTGTAGGCGGAGCTGGAATAGCTGTAAAGCGCGTAATTGCCGTTGGATAGCCTCATAATGGAATAGCTGCTGCTCCCGAACGGATTGGTGGCCAGCATGGGATTGGGGCCTACTACAGATCCGGATTGGTCGAGATGGATGAGCTGGCTGCCCACCCCTCCAGACAGATTGTAGTTCACGATCAGGCCACCCGAGCCGTCACTTATAGAGCCGTTATAGATAGTGTCGCTGCTCTGAGACCCAAGCTGAATCCCGTCCGGGGCCCAGAGATGAGCTCCGCTGGCGTCTAAGCTGAAGGCTCTCAATCGGTAGCCAGATTGGAAACTAGATCTCAGGAGATAGATGCCGCCCTGAGGATTGGGGAGGATATGGAGGCCCTGAGTGCTGGCGCTTCCCAAAGGATAAGTGTGGCTGGCCTGGTCCCACAAAGCCTCTCCGCTGCTGCTGAACTTCTGCAGCATAAAACCGCCGGCGCTGAAATCCGTGTGCCAGACCAGCACAAATCCGCCGTCCGAAGTGGCTGCCAGACTGGCAGAGTTGTCTATGCCGTCGCGAACCACCAAACCTAGCGGCTCTGACCACAAGGCCTGCCCAGTGGAGCTAAACCGCTGGGCGTAGAGATCGTAGTCGTTGATTCTGGCCTCGGCCCAAACCGTGACCACTGAGCCGTCCGTGAGAACCGCGGAGCTATAACTAGTGTGGATCACCTCAGCTTGCCGCAAAGGCAGATTCTGGGCCGCAAGCAAGCCACATGCACAGATCATGCAGATAAAGATAACGCTGTGTTTCAAAGCCTGTCTCCTTGTAGATGTCTCTATCACCGAATATTTGTATCACTCAATCTTGTCAACAAATGTTTAAGCACATGCTTTACACTGTCTATCACGCTTGCATTGGTTGAAGTCCACGCGGCCCGCAATCTCGTTGTCATGCATCGCTTTATCGTGACCGCTTGAACTCCAGCGGGGTTATTCACGATCTGTCGGATTGAGACTTCACTTCATCAGCACCATGCGTCCGGATCTATCCCTGCCCTCATGACGTAGACGATAAATATATACTCCGCTTGCGCTTGGCATCCCGCTGGTGTCTGTGCCATCCCAGCTCAGGTTATAGCGGCCGGAGCCCTGCATGGTCTCTGGCAGCAGGGTCTTTACCAGCTGGCCCTTGAGGTTGTAGATGCTCAGGCTGGTAAGTCCCGGTTTTGAAATGGTGTAACTGATCGTGGTGCTGGGGTTGAAGGGGTTGGGATAGTTGGCATGCAACAGGGCTGGAGGTTGGATGGGCGCTTCGGGATCGTCCGAGCTCACATAGCTGCTCACGTAAGCCTCGGCCCAGATTCCATAAATGGCCTCATCGCTGTTCAGGATGCCGCAGCGGCTGTCCGTCCAGGCTATGAGGGCCTGATTGCCGATCACGTCTGCCTGGACGCGGTCCTGATTGTATCTGGCCCCGCAGATCAGGATGGGTTCCTGGTCCAGGAGTTGTCCATCGGGAGCGAAATGACGGGCATAGACGTCCGAAGCCCATCCCTCGCTGTCGATGTCGCTCCAGGAGCAAAGCCAGGAGTTATCCTCAAAGCGAAGCAGGTTGGCGATGTAAGACTGGCTGGAATCGGGATCCAGCAGCGTGGCCTGAGGGAGCAGGAGCTGCCCGGCCGGGCTGAGCATCTGAAACCTGAGCTGAAAGTGCCCAATCTCCGGGGTGTCATACACAAAGCCAATCTGGTCGTCATAGACGGCGTCGTAGAGGGTGCCCAAATTGGTGTCGGGGGAAATGCTGACGCCGCTGTCGGTCCAGAGCCTGGTGCCTGAAGCACTGATCCTTTGTGCCCTCAGGGTGTGGGAATTGAGGCTGTCGAGCTTGATAAAGGCCACCAAATCTCCGTCGAGGTGACCGCTATGTTGCAGAGAGCGGTTGTAGAAACCCGTATCGGTGATGAGGTTCAGGCCTCCCGCGTCCCATCCGGGAGCGGGATTGCCGTCCTGGTCCACCTTGAGGGCCAGGCACAGCACCTCGTTCTGGTTGTAGTCCTCCAGACGCCACAGATAGTAGGGTGCCTGCACCGCGTCCAGGGAGGCAAAGCAATTGGCCGGAAGGTCCACGATCACGCGTCCGGCCTCACCCCACTGCTTGAGGCCGTTGCTGATCCTCTGGCCCCAGAGCTGGAAGCTGCTTACGCCGTCGTATCCAATCCAGCCGAGGTATATGCTGCCGGCATCAAAGCTCAGGGAACTGGGGTCGATGTCTATGCTGCCGGGGAGCGGAATGCCCAGACCGGGATAGACTCTGCCGCCACTGGCATTGATTTCCTGCAGATAACATTCAAAGACGGTTGAGCTGACGCGATTTATATAGACGATAACCACGCTGTTCCAGGGAGTTTTGGCAACGGCCCGGATGAATTCCTCGTTGGTCGTGTCTGGATTGAGCGCCTGGCCTCCTTCCGGCAAAAGGGCCTGCAGATTGGTGTCCAGCACCTGGTAATAGATTTTTTGAGAGTCGCGAACGTCATCCCAGACAGTCACATAGTGATTATCCAGGGCCAGGCATTCATTCAACTCTGCGCTACCCGCCCGTCTGGAGATCAGGGCTTCTCCTCCGTTTGGCAAAATGGGATTGCCACCGCTGGTGAGGACCTGGCGGTTCAGACCGTCCATGCCGTTCAATCGGTTGAACCACAAGAACAAGCCGCGATCGGAAAGGGGAATGGACAGAGGGCGGACATGATAGTAGGCAGACAACCCCACCGCGAGGCCATTCACGCTCCAGGGCAGTGATCCGTCCGGGCTGATGTATTGCGCTTTGGCAAGTTCCTGTTCAATATCGGCGGAGCCTTCAATCCAGGTGATCCAGGCCGCTCCGGATGCTGTGACGCAAAAATCCAGGTTCCTGAATCCAACCACGCTGCCGGAGCCTATCTCCAAGCCTGGATATGGCCACTGCATCTGAAGCTGGGGATTGAACTTCTGGGCGTAGAGCGTCTGCTGATTTCCCACTTCAAATGAATAGCAGAGCAGCGATCCTCCATCAGGAGTGGCTTTCATGACGGGCGGGATCTGAGGATAATTGTTGATGGGCAGGTTAAAGAAGACTGGTGCCTGGATGATCTGTCCCCCGTTGTCGATCTTGCACTGCCAGAACTCACTGTCTACTGGGTGTTCAGTATTGTAGAGTAAGATATCTCCCGAAGGGCACGCCTGGATATTGTAAAGCGGGGAGGGCAGGCTGTCCAGGTCCACCAGGGGATTGTTGCCAAACACCGTCCCCAAAGATGAAAAGCGGGTTAAGTAAGTAGCTGAGATGCCAGCATGTTCACGATCAACACAGACGATAAAGCCACCGCTGCCATCGGATATGACTTGTTTGATGTTGAGGAAAGCGTCCAGTGGGAGGCTGTAAAGCTCCTGATAAATCTGTCCCCAGAGAGGCTGACCGCTGGAGCTGAGGCTCTGGCCCCAGACGATCGGTTGAAACCAATCCTGAAAGATAATAAAGGCACCGCCCACCTGGTTGGGCAACAGCATGGCCTTGCCGACGTCATGTTCCGGAGCCGGAATCGTGATCCCGCTGGGACCCCAGAGCTTCTGGCCTTCGGGATCGATCTTCTGCAGGCTCAGCTGCCAGATCTGATCGATCTCAAGCTCACCGCTGAGGAGGATGAGGTTGCCATCCGAGGCATTGACCACAGACAGCAGCACCTGGTCGTTTTCATGGTCCACCACAGACCGTGGCCCTGTCCACAGGGCCTGTCCCTGGCTGCCGATCTTTTGGGCAAACACGTCCCTGTGTCCAGAGGGGGTATCTGTCCAAAAGACCAGTTTCTGGTCATCGGCCAGGCTGAGATACTGGCCTTCCCATCTCAGGTTAAAGGCCTGACGGATGCTGAATGCTTCCGCCAGCAAACCTGTTACGGCGAGCAATACCACGGCTATCGCTAAGAGGTTCTTTTTCATGATGTTCTCCTTATTCGATGCATGCATGGTAAGCGAGCAATGTTTGTTCCACATACGCCGAAAAAACTATATTTCTCTTCTAAGCCTCAATATCTTGAGTATAGCCGGGCGGGAAAATGCTTGACCTGAAAGCGCGCGCAGATAAACTGCCCTTAATAAGTATCTTCAGAGGTGATGACGTGAATATCCACAACCTGGACAACATCTTCAAGCCCAAGCGCGTAGCCATGCTGGGCATCGGTATGAACCCCAAAAGCGTGGGAGGCAAGATCCTCAGCAACCTGGTGAGCGGTGGTTTCAAGGGAGTAGTGTATCCCGTGAATCCCGATTTGGAATCCGTTTCAGGGATTCAGGCCTATCCCGATCTGGCCTCCTTGCCCAAACTGCCCGATCTGGCTATCATCTGTTCCGCTCCTCAGGCCGTGCCGGAATATGTGCGCCAGTGTGGAGAGAGGGGCATCCACGGCATCATCATCGTATCGGCCGGTTTCAAAGAAGTGGGGGCAGAAGGTGCCGCTCTGGAAGCTGAGGTGAGAGATCTCTGCCAGCGCTATGACGGCATGCGGATCATGGGGCCCAACTGCCTGGGCTATATCTCTCCCAGCCAAAATCTTAACGTGAGTTTCGCGGAAGGTATGCCCCGCAAGGGCAACATCGCTTTCGTGTCTCAATCCGGAGCGCTCTGCACGGCCGTGTTGGACTGGGCGATCGAGGAAAAGATCGGCTTCTCCTACTTCATCTCGATCGGCAACACCATGGACGTGGATTTTGGCGACATTATCGACTACCTGGGTGAAGACGAGAGCACCGAATCCATCATCCTCTATATAGAATCGATTGCCGATGCCCGCAGGTTTATGACCGCCGCGAGGTCTTTCGCGCTCAGCAAGCCCATCATCGCTTACAAGGCAGGCCGTTTTCCGGAATCGGCAGAAGTGGCGGCCTCTCACACCGGAGCTCTGGCTTCCGCGGACGACGTCTATGACGCGGCCTTCCAACGAGCCGGCATTGCAAGGGTTTATGACATCGGCAAGATCTTCAACGTGGTGGAACTGATCGGCCGCAAAAAGGTGCCAGCGGGAGCTCGTCTGGCCATTGTTACCAATGCCGGAGGCCCTGGAGTGATGGCCACGGACGTCCTGATCGAGGCCAAGGGCGAGCTGGCCAAACTGGCAGATAACACCATCGCCCAGCTCAATCTGGAACTGCCGGACTTCTGGTCGCACGGCAATCCCGTGGACGTTTTGGGAGACGCGCGTCCCAAACGGGTCTCCAAGGCCGTCGGCATTGTGATGGCCGATCCCGGAGTGGATGCCATCCTGGTGATCCTGACACCGCAGTCGATGACCAATCCCAGCGGCACGGCCCGCGAAATCGCCACCCTGGCCGCCACAGCCAAAAAGCCCATCCTGGCTGCCTGGATAGGTGGCAAAAGCATGAAGGAAGGCATCGAAATCCTCTCCGAAGCGGGCATTCCGGCCTACGCGACTCCTGAACAGGCAATCGGCGCGTTTATGACCCTGGTGGCCTATTCCCGTAACCTCAAAGCCCTCTATGAGACCCCCAAAGACGTGCCGGTGGAGTTTGCCATCGACCGTCATCAGTTCAAGACTGAGTTTGAGTCTATTCTCAATCAGGACAACAAGATCCTGGGCGAAGAGCTCTCCAAACAGCTCCTGGAAACCTATGGTGTGGCCACGGCCAGACCCCGTCCCGCTTCCACTTCCGAGGAAGCAGTCAAGCTTGCCGCTGAAATGGGCTATCCGGTAGTCCTGAAGGTGTTATCCCCCGATATTTCTCATAAGACTGATGCCGGGGGAGTGATGCTGAACATCGGCACTGAAGCAGCTGTGCGGGAAGCATTTGACCAGATCGTCGCCAACGCCCGGGCCTACAATTCCCAGGCCAGGATCGAGGGCGTGACCGTACAACCCATGATCGACACCAAAGACGGCGTGGAGCTGATCCTGGGCATCAAGCAGGACCCCGTGTTTGGGACGGTTTTGATGGCTGGCATGGGTGGCATCTATGCCGAGCTCTTCAGGGACAAGGCTTTGGAGCTGCCTCCCCTCAATGAAAAGCTGGCCCGCAGGATGCTGGAAGGCCTGCAGATTCATCCTCTCCTCAGAGGTTACCGCGGCAAGCCAGCCGTCGATATGGACGCCCTGGTGGAAGTGCTGATCCGGCTTTCCTATCTGGCCGCCGATTATCCTCAGATCACGGAACTGGACATCAATCCCCTCCTGGTATCCAAGCAGGGAGCTGTGGCCCTGGACTGCAGGGTCGTGGTGGATAACAGACGTCGCGATGACGGTCACTACTCGCATCTGGCCCTCAGGCCATATCCCGAGGAATACACCCGCGTCTGCAAGCTCAGCGACGGCAGCGAAGTGATCCTGAGGCCCATCAAACCTGAAGACGAACCCCTCTGGCTGGATATGCTGGGAAGTTGTTCCAAAGATACCATTTACGAGCGTTTCCGCTATTTCTTCAACTGGGATTCCCACACCGCCGCGGTGCGTTACTGCTTCATCGATTACGACCGCGAAATTGCCATCGTGGCGGAAACCATGGTGGAAGGCGCCAAAAAGCTGGTGGGAGTGGGACGCCTGGTGGCCGATCCGGACCACTCCAGCGTGGAATATGCCGTGCTGGTGACGGACGCCTGGCAGAA
>JAGOIY010000152.1 GCA_017995405.1 Candidatus Cloacimonadota bacterium | reverse complement strand
AAGAGGGCTCCCTCTGAGAGGTCCCAGGGCAGGGGATTTCCTGCCGCAATGAGAGCGGCCAGACGTTTATGGGCCATATCTCTGGCAGTATAAAGAGTACCTGAGAGCAGGACCTTGTCACCTGCTTTGAGAGTGGAACTGCTATGAGTAGCGAGGGGAAGCCTGAGCTTGTGGATGTTCATAAGCAAAGCCGATGTTTCACGTGAAACCTAGAGGGTAAAACTGTAATGCCGGTGGGCGTGACAATCCAGATTGACCGCCAGCGGTAATGAAGCGATGTGGCAAGGGGCCGTCTTGATATGCACTGCCAGAGCGCTGGGCCCCTCCCCCATTCCCATCACACCTCTCCCCTGACGGTTAATCTCGGCCAGAATCTCCTTTTCCAGAGTAGCGTATCTTGGGTCCGGATGAGCTCTGCCCAGTTCTTCAAAGAGCGCGCGTTTAGCCATCAACGCGCAGCTTTCGTAATTTCCCCCGATCCCTACACCCACGAGCACAGGCGGGCATGCTTTTCCCCCTGCATTCACTACCGTCTCCACAACCGCCTGCTTGATCTGTTCGACCGTCGATGTGGCCGGCATCATCTTTAAAGTGCTCATGTTCTCCGCTCCCCCACCCTTCAGTCCCATGGTCACCTTGATCTGATTCCCGGGATTTATCTCCCAGTGGATCACGGGCGGCACTGTATCTGGAATGATCTGGCGTTCAAAGAGGGGTTCTTCCACCAGCGAGCGACGCAGGTTCAAGCGATACCAGCCCAGTCTAAGCACTGCTTTGATAGTGTTTTCTATCGTTCCATCCACGAGCACGGCCCGCTCTCCCAGCTCGATAAAAAAGACCACCGTGCCGGTATCCTGACAGCATGGTATGCCTTCCCGGGCAGCGATTTCCGCGTTCACGGTAATGGCAGTCAGCATGTCTTTGGCCAGGGGGCTCTTTTCCTTTTTGGCCAGGGCCGCGATTTTAGAGATCACCGCAGGGTCGGGTTGGCAGTAGATCTGATTGAGTCCGGTCTTGACTGCCATAAAGAGGTCATAAGCGTCGATTCTGCGCGTCACGCTCATAGATGCCCCGGAAATCGCGTATAAAAGCTTTTTGCCCTTTCAGGCACATCGGATATTGACTTCATCCCTTTCGCCTCTTTAAGAGGTATTTTAGCAGCAGGTCATTGAGAGGCTCGGCGGTGCTTACGGGGTTGTATTCGATCTGGAATTGGCGGAACTGGGCCTTCAAAGCTTCCAGATGCTGGCCATAGCTCTCTAAATATCGCTGTCTGATCTGCCAGGGAGTGACAGTCAGCTTCTCTCCCGTTTCACTGTCAACAAACTCGGTCTCCCGTCTGAAGCTGAAGTTTTCCTCCATGAGGTCCGCAATGTGAAACACCAGCACCTCGTGGTGGCGGGCCCGAAAGTGTTTGAGGCCCTGGGCGATGCTTTCCGGTTCGTCCAGGAGGTCGGAGATCAGCACGATAAGGCTGCGTTTGCGGATGGTTTCAGCGATGCTGTGCAGGGCGGAGCTTACATCGGTCTCCCCTCCCGGCTCCAGTTCCACCAGGGCCCTGAACAGGATGGGCAGGTAGCCGCGATACGCTTTGGGGGCGTATTGGCCGGTCACGTGATCGTTGAAAGTGATCAATCCGGCGGCGTCCTTCTGGCCAATCATCAGCCAGGCCAGCGCGGCTGCCAGTTGGGTGGCGTATGCGATCTTGGTGAGGGCCCCGGATTGGAAGAACATGCTCTTGCTGTGATCGATGAGGATATAGCAGCGGAGGTTGGTCTCTTCCTCATAGCGTTTCACATAGTAGCGGTCTGTCCTGGCCACGATCTTCCAGTCCACGTCTTTGAGGGGTTCGCCCTCGTTGTATTCCCGATGGTCCGAGAACTCCACACTGAAGCCGTGATAGGGGCTGCGATGGAGCCCCACGAGGAAGCCTTCCACGATGGCTTTGGCGTTGAGCTGGCAGCTTTTTAGTTTGGCCGCCGTCTCATCGGAGAGGATGGGCATCGCGTCTTATTCTTTGGGTTTGGGCCTGTAGAGCAGGGCGAAAGGGATCAACAGCACATACACGCCCGCCAAAATGAGCGGCGATATGGTGATCTCGTTGAGGGACATGATAAAGTATCCCGCGATCAGCAGGATGGCTGCCAGGGCCAGGAGCAGGAAGTTGATCTTGCCAAGTCCGAGTCGGTCTTTTTTGGGGGCCATTCATAAACTCCTTTATCTATCGATGTGATATGTCTTTAACAGTGCATCGCGGGTCCGATCAGAGAGCTCCGCGCGGCTGAGATTGGGATCGAAGGGGATGGGATCCAGGATAGTGACCCTCACCCCGATCTGGTGATTGAGCAAACCGATGAAGTGGGGCACAAAGTCCATGTCGCCATACCAGCAGATGGTGTCGCGGTTGTTGTCTCCAAAGGGCTGGCCGTCCACGCTTTGATAGCTGATGCAGACGGGCAGGATGGTGGCCCGGGCCCCGATCGCCACCTGAAAGAGGCTGGCGCGGAAGTCTTTGATGCTGCGGGCGTCCGTACTGGTGCCTTCCGGGAAGAGCACCACCTTGAAGCCCTCGGAGATCGTGGCGGAAAAGCGCTGGATCTCTTTGGGCAGGGAGACCGGTTTTTTGCGGTCGGTATAGAGGCAGCCTCCCAGGCGGGTGATATCTCCCAAAACGGGGTTGTTGCCCATCTCCACCGAGGTGATGAAGACGAGGTTTTCCAGCGATGAAAGCACGAGGATATCGGTGTAGGAAGAGTGGTTGGACACCATCAGATAGCTGGATTTATGCAGGGCTTGCAGCTTTTCCCGGCCTTCCACTTTGATCTCGATATTGAGGGTTTTGAGGAAGACCCTGCACATGGTGGAGGTGAAGCGGATAGCCCTGCGGCGACGTTTGATGGGATCGCGGGTGATCCACTGCAGCACAAATCCCACCCCGAAATAGGTAGCCAGGACGGCGGTGTTGACGATCAGGTGGGGTAGTTTGGCCAGGCGCATGAATTCACTGATCTTTGTTGTATTTGCGACCGTAGCCGGCGCCCATGTCCTGCACCCTCAGCAGGGTGAGAAAGTCGATACATTTAAAGCTGCGGTCCAAGGCCGGGACTCCGCAGACTTTGGCCCCCGCTTTGAGATAGGAATTGAGCAGGGCCGGGATCTTGTCCTTGTGGGCGCTGAGCTCGTCGAGGCTGGAGAGCTGATGTTTGCGGCGCGCGTGTCTGGCCATGCCTGGCACCTTGAATTTGTTGCGGGGCCGCACCCGATGGTCATCCGTGAGATGGCCGTTCTGTTTCAGGTATTGATAGATGCCGCGGATCTCTTCTTTGTCCATGGTCTTGATGCTGGAGCAGCCGAAGAGATAGGAGGTCTGGCTGGCGGCGATATAGGTGCCGATCCCTTCCCAGAGCAGGGCGATCGTGACACCGTTGCGATAGTCCGGATGCACGCAGGCCCTCCCCAGCTCCAGTTTGTTGCCGGGCAGACGCTTGAGGATGTGTTTCATGTGAAACTCGGTGGCCGTGTACCAGCGTTTGGTGTGCAGGGAGGACTGGAGGCGATAGGTGCCGATGATCATACCGTTACGTTTGTCGATGATGAGCAGATGGTCGCAGTGTTTATCAAAGCGGTCTATATCGATACCGCTTTTCTTTTTGCGTTTAAGCAGTTCATCCAGAAAGACGTCGTGCCTCAGCTTGAGGGCGGCCCGCAGCTCTTCCGTGCTGTCCGCTGTCTTCACGATGAAGTTCTTCTTGTCCAGGCAGATCGGGATGTGGGCGCGGAAGTTCTTGATCCGGCTGGGAGCCGGCTTTTTGATTAGCTTGGTCATGGGATTGGGCAGCTTGTTCCGCGGCATCTGGGCTATCCTTGCTTGGTATTTTTT
>JAGOIY010000151.1 GCA_017995405.1 Candidatus Cloacimonadota bacterium | reverse complement strand
GTTACTTCTTCGACCGGAGCGGCTTCATCGACGGGAGCTTCTTCGGCTTTGGGTTTGCAAGCGCTCATCACGAACATGCTGAGCAGCATCATAGCGACTAAGGTCAGTAAAAGAACTTTTTTCATTGTTGATTCCTCCATTTAGTGAAATCCATGTTTTTTTTTGTTTTGATTTTGTCTTTGTTTTGGCAATTTAAGGCCTTGCCAGGGCCTTTTGCTTGAGGACTGCTTGAAGCCCGAAAGCCTTTAGCAGCCACTCACACAGTCCTTACGCACAACTATGTACTGTTATATTAGAGCCCACATTATCCACCCTTGGATTTTTGGCAAGAGTTTTTTTTAGAATGAGGCATTTAATCCGGCATGGACCATTCCGGCTCCCAGGCCGGAAAGCCCATCTTCCCTGTTTCCAAGGGCATAATCGATGCCCAGAATTCCGATCCGGGTGCCTATCCTGATGCCCAGTCCAAAGCCAAAGAGATCGGTGCGATAGTCTGTCCTGGGCCCAAGGGGGCCGTCCAGACGTCTCGCCAAGAGCCCGTGATCAAAGAATAGATGCAGTCTGGAGACCGGATCGAGACGCCAACGCAGTTCCCAGGCCACCCAGCCCAGACGCCAGCTCTGAAACTCGCCGTCGTTATAGCCCCTCAGCTTTTCATAACCGCCCATCTGATAGAGGTCATAATCCCGCGCCTCAACATCATCCAGGTCCCTGAAGTGCAGCGAGATAGCCCCCACCAGGCGTTTACCCAGCGGGATAAAGTTTGCCCAGTCCAGCTCGAAAGCGCCGTTCCAGCCACGGTCTTTGGAGTTGAGGAAACGGTAGGCCAGCCTGCCTTGATAGCCTTTGGCAGGATTGCCAACGGGATACGCCGAGTCCAGTTCCCAAAAAGCCCCCAGAGAAGCAGCCCTGATCCGCTGGCTGGGACCCCTGGCCAGGGAGGGATCGATGAGGTTGTCGGAGCTGCCAAGCTCCAGTCCCAGTTTATGATAGCCATAGTAGCCATAGATTTTGGCACTGATGTTGCTTTTTATCCACAATGTGTCCTGAGAAGTTCTCTGCAGCAAGAGATCTCCGGCAAGCGGAATGGAACCCGGACCGGATTCGTGATAGCCCAGCTCGAGTTCGCTTCGGGAGCTGTCCTGCCGCCAGTTTAGGTTCAGGGAACGGTCACTGCCCCAGAGGTTTAAAAACTTCAGTTTGAGCAGACCGCTGAGCTCTTTTTGTTTGCCGTTATAGCCCACGACGCCTTCCAGATAGGTCATGCGGCCTTCCTCGACGCGGATCAGCAGGCTGTTGTCGGTGATCGGTTCCACCAGCGCGTCCTTGATATAGGGCTTGCGGAGGATGTTTTGGGCCGCTTCTTCCAGGGCCTGGGGAGTGATCACCCGGACGGACATAATCCCTGAGAGCTTTAGCAGACTGCGGTCGCGGGTGTATTTGTTGCCTTGGAAGAATATTTTCTCAGGCTTGAAAACTTTGCCTTCCGATACCTTCAGCCAGGCTGTGAGCCCTTGCTCCAGCACCAGAGAGTCGAGCTCTACCCTGGCAAAGAGAAAACCGCGGCTGTGGCAGATATCCAGAATCTGGCCTATCACTCTGTCCAGCTCCTTGATGGCAAAGCGTTTATCCTCAGAGATCAGCAGCATCTCTTTGAGCCTGTCCTCGGAGAAATAGCGCATCCCGGCCAGGCGCAGCTTCATTTGATCGGAAGGCAGCACTTCCCTGAGGCTAAACCTAAGCTCGATAAGCGTGTCCGCCACGGGAATGAGCTCCGGGAAGGGAATTTTGACAAAGTAACGGCCGCTGGAGCTGAGATACTGCTCCAGCCTCGTTATTGCTTCTTTTATGGTATTGGGATCATATACCGCGCCGCCGATAATCCCGCTGGCCTGTTCCCAAGCGGCCGCGTCGACAGGAAAATCCGCGTCCCAGCTCAGCTTCTGAACGCTCAAGCCGCTCAGGGCGCTTAGCCAGAGGAGCAGGAACAGCGGAAGCGTTCGTCTCATCAGAGAGGGCTTTATTCCCGGTCCGCCTTCAGCACAGCCAGGAAGGCTTCCTGGGGAACAGTCACGCTGCCGATCTCCTTCATCTTTTTCTTGCCTTCCTTCTGTTTGTCCAGCAGCTTGCGTTTGCGGCTCACGTCGCCGCCGTAGCATTTGGCCAACACGTCTTTGCGCATGGGGTTAATCGTGCTGCGGGCAATGATCTTGGCCCCGATGGAAGCCTGGAGGGCGATTTTAAAGAGGTGGCGTGGGATCACTTCCGCCAGGGTGGCGGTGACGCTTTTGCCCCAGTTGTGAGCCTTGTCCGCGTGACAGATAAAGCTCATGGCGTCCACTTTTTCGCCGTTGATGAGGATGTCCACCTTCACCACGTTGGAGCTGCGGTATTCCTTAAAGTGATAATCCAGAGAGGCATAGCCGCGGCTCACCGTCTTGAGCTTGTCATAAAAGTCGAAGATGATCTCGATCAACGGCATCTCATAGTGGAGGGCCACGCGCTTTTCATCGATATATTGGATGTCTTTCTGGATGCCGCGCCGCTCCTGGGCCAGCTTCATGATGTTGCCGATATAGTCTGTGGGCACAATGATTTCGGTATCCATAAAGGGTTCCTGGATGCTGTCTATATAGTTGGGATCGGGAAAATCTATGGGATTGTTGACCACGATCTGCTCGCCGTTTTTGAGGTTGATCAGAAATCTCACGCTGGGAGTGGTGGCAATGATAGGAATGTTGTATTCCCTCAGCATCCTTTCCTTCACGATCTCCAGGTGCAGCATGCCCAGAAATCCGCAGCGGAAGCCATATCCCAAAGCGGCGGAATTTTCCTTTTCATATACCAGCGAGGCATCGTTGAGCTTGAGCTTGGCGATAGAATCCACCAGGTTTTCATAGTCTTCGCCATTGATGGGAAAAATACCGCTGAACACCATCGGCTTGGGCTCCTGAAAGCCTGGCAGGGATTCAGCGCAGCCACCTTTGGCCAGAGTGATGGTGTCGCCCACCCGGGCGTCTGCCACCTCTTTGATATTGGCGATGATATATCCCGCCTCACCGGTCACAAGTTCCTGCATGGGAGCGAATTTGAGCCCCAGATGACCGATCTCCTCGATCTCATATTCCCGGCTGGTGGAAAAGAGGCGGACGCGGTCTCCTTTGCGGAGTTTGCCGTCCACGAGCCTCACCAGCACCACCACGCCGCGATACATGTCAAAATAGGAATCAAAGATCAGGGCCTTGGGAGGAGCGTCTTCCTTTCCAACCGGAGGAGGCAGCACTTCCACCACCTTGTCCAGCAGCTCGTCGATCCCGATTCCGGCCTTGGCGCTCACCTTGGCGATTTCTTCGGGAAGGCAGCCCAAAATGTCCGTCAAATCGTGCTCCGTGCCTTCAACATCAGCTTTGGGGAGGTCGATCTTGTTGATCGCCGGCAGCAGTTCAAGGTTGTTTTCCAGCGCCAGATAGAGGTTGCTCATCGTCTGGGCTTCGATGCCCTGGGAAGCATCCACCAGCAGGATGGCACCTTCGCAGGACGCCAAAGCGCGGGAAACCTCATAGCTGAAATCCACATGCCCGGGCGTGTCGATCAGATTGAGCACATAGTCCTGGCCCTTGTAGTTGTGGATCATGCGGATGGCGTGGCTCTTGATGGTGATGCCTTTTTCGCGTTCGAGGTCCATGCTGTCCAACACCTGGGCCATATCCACCTTGCCCACCACGTGGGTGGCTTCCAGAAAACGATCTGCCAGAGTGGATTTGCCGTGGTCGATATGGGCCACGATGCAGAAATTGCGGATAAACTCCTGTTTCATTGTATGTCCTTGATAGTCAATAAGCTGTGCTGTGCGGTATCTCTTCAAGAGGACAACACCCCACAAGGTCAGCTTCTGACGG
>JAGOIY010000150.1 GCA_017995405.1 Candidatus Cloacimonadota bacterium | reverse complement strand
CTGAGTCCAGAATTGGCTTGACATAAATTGTTCTCCCAGATACGGTGTTCATAGTTCAATCTGATCGATTGGATAATTCTATTTCTGGAGGTAAGTGATGAGTCGAACACTATTCATCGCTATCATGGTGTTGCTATCTTGTATAGCTGCGCCGCTTTTTTCACAAACGGCAGTCTATGACGTAGTGCCTGCCGCTACTCCATTAACCGCCACATATAATGATGGCTTCAACATGGGTTCAATGTCCGCAAGCGGCGGTACTTGGTGGGGAGTTGGTTCTCTGGTTGCCGGATGCTGTGTGGGAGGCGTAATGCCTGTGAGTCTGGGCTGGGGTGTTCCACTGGTTTCTGCCGCTGCAGGAAGCATTCCAATTGCAGTAGCCGCCGCTGGCAATCCACAACCGCAACCGGTCATGCTGATGACTTTGGAACAAAAAGGCCCGGATTACATAAACGGTTTCAGGGCCGGATACAGCCAGGCTCAGAAGAAGAAGAATGTGTCCTCCGCCGCCATCGGCATGGGAATTTCAGTGGCTTTAGCCGTCGTAGCGGTTTTGATCATCGAAAACGCTCCAGAAGACGATGAGCTCAAATGGGCCCCCTGATCGCTTAACTCATTCATACAATCCACCCAGTTTCTTAAACGCAGCCCTGGTCAAAGAACATTTTTTCAGGCTGAGCTGTTTTTTCGTTCTCAATCGGCTATTGCTGTGTTTGGCCGCCATCAATTTTGGTAAGCACGCTTGACAGGAGTTTAATGAAGAGACATCTGAGATCCATGCTAACTGCAGTTGTCATTGCAATTGCTCTAACTGGTGGAGTTTCGTGCGCAAAGAATGACCCTATGCAGTCAATGAGAGTAGTGCCAAGTTCTGATTATGCTTCGCTAATAGGCTTTTACCGCGACTACATCTCCCCCGTCGATGGAGAAAGATGCACCATGTACCCTGGTTGTTCCAGCTACTCGGCTCAAGCGGTGGATCAATATGGGGCTATAAAAGGGGGTCTTATGACTTTTGACCGCTTGATCAGATGCGGAAGGGACGGCTATCTATATCCTTCCATCTGGATTGAAGGAGCTGAGCTGCACCTGGATGAAGTGAAGAGGAACAATGACCAGTTACCTTGACTACCTTGCCCGATGGTTTCGCGTCTTGATGCCGGCTATATTGCTGCTTGGTTTGGGGTTAAGCCATGCCAGTGCCCTCAAGTTTGCCGATCAGCTCTATTCCCAGGGTGATTACACTGCCGCTGCTACTGAGTATAAAAGAATTCTGTATCAGGAAGCTGACAACTCAGCGGACAGCCTTTACGCCGTGCAGATGTTGATGCGATCACTGTTTCAGGCTTCCGACAGAGCTGGTATGTTTCAAGTTTCTCACCAATATGCCGGGTATCTCACACCTGCAGATCTGGCTGCCAGATACAACGCCCTCTTGATGATCAGGGATGGATATTATCTGCCAGCCTACAGCCTTCTGGATAGGTCTGCCGATCCCAGAGCAAAGCTGCTGAGGGGGCTGAGCCTGGAGTATCTGGGAAAATCAGAAGAGGCGGTTACTCAACTGCGAGAGTTGAGCTTATCTGACAGTGCGACAGCTCGTCTGGCCGAAGAAGCACTCAGAATCCGACAGAAAACCACCAAACCTCACACCCCAAGCCCTCTATTAGCAGGAATGTTGGGCATCTTACCCGGACTGGGTTACGCTGTCACGGGCCGATTCGAGACGGCCATTGCGTCCCTGGTAATCAATTCGGCTTTGCTGATATCCAGTATCGAGCTCTATCAGAATGATCTCCAATGGTCGGCTGGAATAGTGTTTTCGGTTTTTACTGGCTTTTACCTTGGCAATATCTATGGTTCCGCTTCCGCGGCAGCAAAGGATAGAGCGATTTACAAAGCCGCAATCCTGGATGAATTCCTTAAGATAAACGTGGATGAGCTTCTAAGCGCTCCTGGGACTATTGCTGATTCTCCCTGACTGAGAAAGCCACAATCAAGTTTAAAGAGATTTCAACCGCGCGCGGTGTTTCTCACCTCAAGCTAAGTATATTCTCTTTAGCCGCCGGCACATGCTCATAGAGAAAAGCGTTGGTCTGGCAGGGGAAGCTGTCGCATTCGGCACAGCTCTGGTACCCTTTTTCCACTACGCAGGCCCGGATGGGACATTTATCGCACCAGCTGAATTTGCGGCCAGAGCTCATGCAGCCTTCGCAGTGGATGTCATCCACGGTCAGGGAGGCCTGATAGTTTTTACTCCAGCGCTCAGCAATATCCTGTTTTTGGGCCAGATCGCCACTCAGGGTGGCCTTGTAGCATTCGCAATCGGGACAGTCGAGTCCGCAGGCGGATAGGTATTTATTCATCTTTTTCTCCTTGATCGATATATGCTTGCATGGCTTCCAGCCCGCGTTGGGCCATAAGCTCTTTCTTAAGTTTTTTGTCTCTTATCTTGCTGTCCAAATCAGGCAGCAAGCCAAAATTGGCATTGACAGGCTGAAATTTGCGGTCCTGAGGGGTGATCAGACGCCGCCAAAGCTGGCCCAAAATACTGGTTTCCGGCAGCAACGCCAGCCCCTCTGATATGATCCTGCTCACGATCAAAGCGCTGGCGATACACTCCACATAACCTTCCACTCCACTCAGTTGGCCGGCCACCCATACATCCGGACGGGCCTGGAGCGATAGATCCGCGTTAAATACTTTCGGACCATCCAGATAGGCGTTGCGATGGATGGAGCCGTAGCGCAAAAATTCCGCCTGATCCAGTCCCGGGATCAATCTGAACACTCTTTTCTGCTCGCCGTAACGCAGCATGGTCTGACATCCCACCAGGTTATAGGCGGTCAAATCGGTATTTTCTGCTCTTAACTGCAGGACGGCGTAGGGTTTGCCACCCCCGCGCGGGTCTTCCAGGCCCATGGGCCTCATCACTCCATGGCGCAGCGTGTCCACTCCCCGTCTGGCCAGTTCCTCGATAGGCGTGCAGTTTTCGTAGTAGCTAAACTTGGGATCATGAAAAAACTCGTTCTCAAACTCATGCGCCTGGTGCTGTTCGCCGCTCAGGAGGGCCTCCACAAAGTCCAGATACTGCTCTTTGGTAAAGGGGCAGTTGATATAATCGGCCTCGCCTTTGTCATAGCGTCCTTTCATATAGACAATGCCGCTATCCAGGCTGGCGGCATCCACGATGGGAGCAATGGCGTCAAAGAAATAGAGATGTTGATCACCGATAAGGGCACTGAGCGAGCGCATCAGATTATCCGTGGCCAGCGGACCGGCACTGATGATCACAGGTCCATCCGGAAGGTCTTTGATCTCCTCATTCACACGGGTGATGGAGTCTTGCGCTTTGAGGGCATCTTCCACCGCTTCGGAAAAGAGCTGACGGTCCACAGCCAGAGCGTGACCGGCAGGCACTTTGCACTTCTCGGCCAGAGGCAAGAGCTGGCAGCCCAGCAGTGCCATTTCCGCTTTGAGCATTCCAGCTCCTGTATCCAATCGGGTGGATTTGAGTGAGTTGCTGCAGACCAGCTCCGCCGCCAGGCCAGTCTGATGAGCTGGGGTCATCACTCCCGGCCGCATCTCGTAAAGCGTCACTTCCCAACCGCGCTTTGCCAGTTGGAGGGCTGCTTCACTGCCAGCCAGTCCGGCTCCGATGATCGATATCTTATTTTTCATGGCTCCATCGCCTCCAAATGGCCTTTGCTGTCAAGCTCCATTTGCCAGGCTTGACAGAATCGGGCTGAGTGACAGCATGGCGACAGCCTGCAAAAAAAACGCAACATGAGTTGGACCCAAACAAGAGCAGTTTGAAGTTGGTAAAGAGGATTATATGCTAAAGAAAGAGCTACTTGAGATTATCAAAAACGGTGAGAACTCAGAAATCGAGTTCAAGCGTGACGATATTAG
>JAGOIY010000028.1 GCA_017995405.1 Candidatus Cloacimonadota bacterium | reverse complement strand
TTGTCAATCAATGCAGTTGGGTATTGGTATCGAACGATATAATTCAAACCAACACTCATCTCTATCCCTGCCTGTTGCTTGTCGTGGAGATACCGTGCGTCCTCCGGCGAAAACCGCGGGAGAGCGCACGGCATCTCTACGGCGGATGATTGAGCAGGAATCAGCCCCCGAAAGCTGGGGCAGCATATCTATCCGCTCCGATGGGAAAAATAGCTTGACCTTTTCCTGAAGGCTGGCGATGCTGCTCTCAGTCTGTAACTATATCTTTTTACAAGGAGATGGACATGAAGAAAGCCATGATGACCTTGGTCTTTATCATGCTGCTGGTGGGTCTGGGCGCTCAATATGTGCCTGTGGAGATTGTCAATCAAGCCGAAGATCGCAACGGCAAAGCCCTGGTAAGCAAATTCCGCGAGATCATCAGAAATTCCAGCGCTTACCAGATCAGCTACGACTCTGAATCTCCCCATTTTGTGGTCCAGATCGACACCATGGACCGTTACAAGGGCGACGGTGAATGGGAGGGGGTTTCCACTATTTATCATTACATGATCCTCATCGACCCCGGCGATCAGATGCGGGTCTTATGCACCAATCAACTTGGATACGTAGGCGCGAATTTGCTGGATCAGGTTGCCTATGGAATCTACAGTGATCTGGATGATTTTGTGGAGATGGTGAGATATTACATAGAAAACTGAGTGTAACGATCTAACATCCTGTCAGAAGAATAAATACAAAGGAGATACCCTATGAAACAACTGCTCTTTCTGTTGGCAGCGCTGCTGCTGATCAGTGGCTGCGCTCAGACCCGGCTGGTAAGCTGGGAAACGCGCAAAGTGGATGTCCCGGGCCAGAAAAACAACATCCTGGACCTGGCTACCGGAACCGTGAACACCGCGATTCAATCCAGAGAATATCTGTTGCTTTACAACGCCGTTTACAACCACGGGATTCCCGCCAACATCCTGGCAAAAATCAACAAGAACGACCGCGTCGCGGTGCTGGCTGCTGAACGTGATACCCTTGAGTATGCAGACTTTATGCATCTGTTTGTGAACGCCATGAACCGAAACCTGATCAATGCCGGTTATCAGGTGGTGGACTTACGCCCTGTGAGCGGAAAATTTGGTTTGGAACCAGAACGGCTCTTCGCTTCGATCGACAAACTCCTGATCTTCACTATCTGGGAAGCGGGCTCCCGCAGTGTGATTTTTGACGAGAAAGCCAGCGTTTTCTCCGGATTTCAGATGAGCCTGGACGTGGTCGAAGCTAAAAACAACCAGTTTCTGGCCAGCAGTCCTGTCTTTGGAAGCGCGCGCAACGATTTTGACAAGAATGAGTTCGATCGTTTCCAGCTCTTCACGCTCAGCGAAGTGAACGCTTCTCTACCACTGATCTATGCAGATACCAGCAAAAAAGGTGTGATCGCGCTGGCAGACTCTCCTCAGGGCCGCGTATTCATGCTCACGGTCTATAATCCCGAGCAGCTGAAGCTAATGATGAAGATCACAGACATCAGCGGTAACAATATCATAGAAAAAGAGATAAGCTTTGGAGACAGCAGTTCAGGTGGCTATTATTCCTATGTCTGGGATGGCAAACTGATCGACGGAACAGACATCCAGGCCGGCGACTATATGCTGTATATCAAATCTGCCGATGGAGTTACGATCGGCTATAGGAGTTTCAGGGTAGATTGAGCTATTGAGAACCTGCCAAAAATCCGGTTGAGCAGGCGGCCTGGATGTTGAAGCCTCCGGTAGGGAGGTTATAGTCCAGTACTTCGCCAGCGAAGTACAGGCCTGGCACCAGGCAGGAACTCATATCCCTGGCCCGCACCTCTCCCAAATCGATGCCCCCCGCGCTCAGCATGGCAGTACTGAGGCACTCCACACTTTTGAGCTTTAGGTCCGAAGAGCTCAGGCTGAAGCCCAGAGACTTCAATTCGGGAGCGGAAACATCGGCGCAGCGCTTGTCTGGATTGACTTTGGCCATCGTGATCAAAACAAGCAGCAAGGCTTCCGGAAGCCCCGTGGTCTTGAGCGCGTTTTTGAGACTGGACTTGGGACGCGAGGCCATGATCTGTCTGAGTTTTACGGCAGCATCCTCCAGGTAGCAAAGCCTGATTGTATCCCCCTGGGCCAGCAGATGCGAATGGTCCAGGACCAGAGGTCCGGATAAGCCGCGATGAGTGAAGAGCAGATCGCCAGAGACCCTGTGTTTACCAGCTTGAGTGAGCAATTCCGCTTTGATCCCGCTGAGGGCGATTCCAGCGCAAGTCCTGAAGGGATAAGCATCTATCAGGATGGAGGCGAGGGCTGGCCTGGGCTCGATGAGCTTGTGGCCGAGTTGTCTGGCAAGCTCATAACCGCTTCCATCTGAGCCGGTTTGAGGCCAAGACGCTCCCCCCGTGGCGATTAGCAGTTTACGGCATCGGTAGAGGCGCTGATGATTGTCCGTCAGGACAAAGCCCTTGTCGATGCTTACATGAGTGATTCTGGCCGAGGAGATGATCTGGTTGCCGGGTTTGAGAGCTCCCCGCAGCAATGCCGCAAGCACGTCTTTGGCATCCAGGGAAGCCGGAAAGACCTTGCCGTCCGGCCTCACGATCGACTGGCATCCCAGGCTGTTCAGATACCCGATCAGCTTTGCCGGGCTGAGTTTATAGAGGGCGGGTTTCAAAAATCTGGCATAGCTTCCGCAACGCTTGAGAAACTCGTCCAGCTCGAGATCATGGGTGAAATTGCACTGTCCGGAGCCGCTTAGCAACAGCTTTCTGCCAGGCCGCGGACCCGCTTCCAGGATCAGACAGGTCCCTGTTGAAGCGCTGGCGGCCATCAATCCTGCCGGACCGGCGCCAATCACGATATTTGGATACTCTGGATTCACTTTTTGAGCATGGCCTTGGTGAAGGTGGCAGCCGGAATCTTGAGGTCGAAAGCAATCGCGTCCACATAGTATTCCGTTCCCTTGCCGTCTTTTAGCTCGTCCTTAAAGAGGATATAGCGGGGATACCAGCGGGACCCGACGCGGCCGACATTTCCGGCTTTGATGGTCTTGAGCAGCTTACCGCTCTTGGCATACATGTATTGGTAGAGCACCACATAGCGTTCTTTGTCCACATAGAGCTTGAGTTTGTGGTAGGCGAGGTTTTTCTGTTTGGCCACCAGCTCAAGCACCCACACCTCGCGACCGTCGTACTTGCTGTCTCCGGTCACGGTGGCAGTGTAGGATTCTTCCAGCTTGGTCTCTTCCATAAAGTCTTCATAGGAGAGGTCCGAACCCATCACAGACTGCTTGAGCATGTTTCCCGAGATCTGGATGGTGCGGTCGCTGGAGGGCTCATAGATCCAGAGTTTATCGCCCACCTTGAGCATCTTGGTGCCCTTTTCTCTGGGAGGTGCGGTGTATTCTGAATAGTATTTGTCGCTGCCGCTGGAGTAGTTGATCGATTCCACCGTGCGTGAACTGCGTTTGGAGTGAATCACCATGCGGGTGGTGGATTTGGAAGTGGAAGACAGCATATTTTTATCCACCGCTTTGAGGATGGAACCAGCACTGGGAGCTTTCTGAGCGCACAGCAGGGCGCTGAAGACAAGCAGGAAGAATATGTACAGGGCTTTTTTCATGACTCGAGTTCCTTAAAGAGTTGTGAGGTCTGCCGTCTGAAAATGGGGATGCCCGCTAAAGCGGCCCCCACCAGAGTCGACATCACTCCTGTGATCAATCCAATGAGGAGGGTCTGGAGATTTAACGCGGTGTAGATCATGCTTTCAGATACGATGGAAGAGCTGCGGGCATAGGCGGATACGTCTATTCCGTTTCTGGCAAAGAGCAGCGAGATCGCTCCACCTGCCAGGATCCCCAACAGCGATCCCGCGATGCCAAGCACCAGAGCTTCACCCACCAGACTGCCATAGGCGTGGATTTTGCGCTCTCCCACAGCCAATCTGAGGCCAAATTCCCCCCACCTTCTGATGCCGTTCATCAATCCGGAATTCCATAACACGATACCCAGTATGATGATAAACACCAGGCTCATGATCCCCAGCGAGCTCTTCATGATCGCCATGAAATAGGCCAGATTGCCCTGGTCTGTGAGGGCCAGCATTTCCACGTCAAATTCCTCCGGACCGGAGAACCGGGAATTGAAATCCGCTTTCAGCTTGTTGACCTCAGATGCTTTGTAATTGCCGTGTTTGAAGAAAGCCAGCACTTCACTGGCCCCACCTTCCAGATCAAGCATTGTCCTCACATCTGAGATATCCGCCACCACTGCACCCCGGTCCAGCGTGTGCACTCCAAAATCCACCGATCCCACTACCTTGAGATTATGCATACTCATGGCGCCATGGACGGTGGAACTGATCAGAGTGATGGGGTCACCCAGCCGCAGCCTGAGTTTGTGGAACGCGGTCCTGCTGATCAGCACTTCGCCTTTCTGGCGTGGAAGCCTGCCATCCACCAGAGCTTTATTGAGGTTGAGGCGGTCGCGTTCCGCAGGATTGTTGATGATGTCAGCCGCGAAGCCTGCCACTTCACCCTGCTCTCTGGTTTCACCCAGCGAGTCTGGGACGTCCAGGAGCGCTCCAAAGCTGATTCTCTGCACCCAGTCCAGCTGCGGATAGGCTTGTTTCCATCTGGCCAGTTCAGGTTCAACATCCAGCATGGCGAGGTCGAAAGGCTTGAGGCTGAGCTGTTTGGCATAAGCTTTGGTAACCACTTTGAGATGCCCGGTCTCAAATCTGGCATTATGACGCACAAAGCTGACCGTGAAGCCCTCCATAAAGGCCAGCCCAAAGACCAGGATAGCGATCCCGGAAGCTACAATAATGAGCGGAAACAGGTAACGATGCCTGTCCCGGAAGATTCCTTTGAGGATAAACTTCAGCATCTCAGACCACCTTTCCGCGCAGAGCGTCTGTGGCCTTCATTCTGGCAATCCGCCTGGCCGGGATCCAACTTACCACTACAGACACCAGCACCACAAAGCTGAAGACCTGCAGCAGCATCAGAGGCGGATAGCTCATTTTGATAGGTTCCATGAAACCCAGAATCCCAAAGCTGTCATAGCCTTCAGGCATGATGTATCCCGTGGTGGCAAAATACCAGAACATGGGGGTGCCCAAAATCGCCGTCATCCCAATGGCAAACAGGGAATACAGACCGCCTTCCAGCGTGAACATAGTGGTTATCTGCCGCTGTGACATCCCCAATGCGGTGAGCGTGCCGATTTCTTTGCGGCGCTTGAACACAGCCAGGGCCTGAGTATCAAAGATGGCAATCATCGCCAGAAACATCAGGAGGCTGTAAGTGATATATTTCTGCACCGTCTCAGTCTTCATCATCTCATCCAGATCGAAGAACAGCGCTTTCTCGTCCATGTAATGGAATCCCGGCAGGGACAGCACCCCCAGGCTGGGATCCTGCAGCGCGATCGCCGTCACCATAAAGGGAGCTTGTTTGAGCTCTTGTAAGGTGTTCAGGTCCATCCAGATAATGCCACCGTCCACAGTCGGCACAGGAGTGTTCATGATGTGCACAATTTCCAGGTCGAGGGTGTTGAAGGCATTCCCGACATCCTTGATCCTGAGCGTAAGGATATCCCCCTCTTCCAGTTGAGAGCTTTTGGCCATAGTCTGGCCAATGATGGCAGGAGTGTAACCTGGAGTCCTTTCCACCAGCCTGGAGCTGGGGATATTCAACAGTGTCTGGTCTGCCGGGATGCCCTTGACCATGCAGGGAATCATTCTGCCGCCGGGATAGATGACCCCGGGAGAAAACAAGATGGGCACGGCTTCCTGCCTTTCTATTACAGGCCGCAACTCATCCGGAAGAGGCTCAAAGCTCTTGTCCCACGAGAACGCGTCAAAGGGATCATAGCTGTTGACACGGAACATCCCTTTGCCAAATTCCCACTCTTTTTGCTGGGTTTTGGCCAGCAGCGTCCAGCTGTGGTACATGCTCTCCATAAAGATCATGCCGATCATCACGATGGCGATGATAAACACGTTGATCAGGCTGCGCCAGCCGTTGCCGATGATGTTTTTAAGCGCCAGTCTGAAGATCATCGGCCGCCACCCTGCCATCAACGAGTTTGATCACTCTGGTCAAAAAATCAATCACCTTCTGGTCATGTGTGCTGAGGATAAAGGAAGTTCCCGTCTTGAGGTTGATTTCCCGCATGGTCTTCAGGATGTGCAGGGAGTTTTCGGTATCCAGATTGGCCGTGGGCTCATCCGCCAGCACCAGTGAGGGCTTTTTGACCATGGCCCTGGCGATCGCCACCCTCTGACACTGACCTCCCGATAGCTGAGCGGGACGGCTCTTGATCTTGTCCGTAAGCCCCACCCATTCCAGAGCTTCATTCACCAGCTTGCGCCGTTCCTCTGAATTGAGCTTGAGCAGCAGCAAAGGGAACTCCACATTCTCAAACACGTTGTAGACCGGCAGGAGGTTGTAGGTCTGAAAGATGAAGCCGATGTGCTGACTACGCAGCTCGGCTGACTGCCTGGCGCTGAGTTTGCTCACCTTGTGGCCCAGGACTTCCACTTCTCCGGAGCTGGGAACGTCCAGGGAGCCTATAACGTTGAGCAGGGTAGTTTTACCGCTTCCGCTGGGACCCACGATCCCGGTAAACTCACCTTTTCCGAACTCAAGGTCGATATTTTTGAGGGCCAGAAATTCTCCCTCACCAGTGGGAAAGGCTTTGCTCATGCCTTTTACGGTCACGATCAGCTCTTGCATACATCCTCGCTTATATGGGACCGCCAAGGTCCCCGCTTACATATTATGGTTTGGCCTGAAGTTCTATGAGTGTGTTTAAATATCATAACTGACTTTCAGATAGAGATATGGAGAGCGGGAGAGCTGATCCGCCAAGCCCGTATCGAGGACCAGACCCAGATCGAGGGAGAGATAATCGTAAGCCCTTCTGTAAAGCGCGCTCAGATTGCCACTTTCGTCTGTCCAATGCCAAGATCCCAGGATAGTCACGCCGTCCAGCAGTCCCAGTGGATAGTTTGCCATCAAAGCGCTGACACTGGCTTGATTATGCAGGCTTTCCGGATCGTTTGAGCCAGCCAGGATCATGTGTTCCAGCGTAAAGGCAAGGCCATTAGCTATCCCGACGGTGTAATCGCCTCCCAGAGTAGCGGATAGCTGGTATCTTTCGAACCCGGGAGAGACATTCTCATATAATGAACCAGAGCTTTCCAGCCACAAGCCCATAAAGCTGTCGAGGCGATGATCAAGGCCCAGGCGATATTCTCTGCCCTGAATGAGCTCGCGCTGGTGAAAACTGATGGCAGTTTCTCCCCAGCGACTGGGCAGTTGAAATCTGCCTCCCAGCTCAATCCTATCATCCCTTCCTGAGAGCAGTTCCATACCTTTTAGATCATCGGAACCGGGCATGGCCCATAGCCATAAGTTGGCATTATTTAGCCAGTTATGCCTGATCAACAGAGCTTTGACGCCCTGGGTTTCCTGATTGGCATCGAGCGGATCGAGGGTGTCAAACCACCTCAGGGGGCGCAAGATCATGGCAGATCCAAAGTTAAGCCTCTGCAGGCCTGCCAGCACCTGGGTTTGATCTGTGGCCAGTCTCAACCACCAGCGATAGCCGTCCAGCTTGATTTCAGCAGTGTAAGAGCCTTCCTGCCAGTTGGATAGCAGACGATTTTGCATGCTATATTCACCGCTGAGTTCCAGTTTGTCCAGCAGCGGATAGCTGTAGCCTAGCTGAGGTTGCCAATTGAGCTCCAGCCAGCTGTCCTGATGCTTTTGGTCGCGTTCCATGCTGAGGCTGAAGTGGTTCTTCAGCTCAAAGCGGTCTTCCGCTCCGATCCTGCTTAGCGCGAGGACCAGCAGGCAGACACAAGTGGCTCGAAGTCTCATAATCTCATTCAACTATCTTTGGTTTTCCGATCCTGGTGATCACGTTATCTGACAGAGCAAAATCCGTCAAGCTTTGATCATCAGCTTCGCTGTTTCTGCTGTGACGCTTGCCAGCAGCCAGGTTTACTTCTTGCGGCCGCGTGCTTTGGATGGTTTGAGGGGATCCGGCGTGATTTCTTCGATAGGAGAGCTTTCTTCTTTGGTTTCAGGAGAGCTGAACTGCATCGGCTCTGTGATCGGATGGCGCCGTAGCTCTACCTTCACGATAGGCTCGAGGCGATGGGTGACTACAAAGAGATTCTTGTTTCTGGAGAGGGCCAGCTTGTCTTCAGCGCTCAAAGATTCGATCTCGGCTAAGGTAGTAACGCGCTCTATGGCGCCGGTGGCCATGTCCACGATCTGGACAAATTGCTGTTTTTCGGCCATGAAGGATACCTCCATTTGGTATTTATCAGGGAATTTTCTTACAATATCAACCACAAAATCCACGTATTCTTTTTTATGGGAACGATACCAGGCCCGGAAAGACCGGCAGCGTTCGATGCGTGGACAAACAGCGCAGAGGGGTGGGGTCACCTCTCGGTAGCTTTTGAGCTCGCAGGCAAAGATACGGGATTTTCTCATGTCAGTTCAATCACCTGTATGAGGATTCTTTGTCAAGCGATATCGTGAAAATGCTCCCCGGGAACTCAAGAAGGAACCAGGGCTGGTGTGGTAATGAAACATTGAGTTCAATCGCTCTGCCCGGAAATTGGGGTTGACCGTTTTAGCGGTTCCCGGAATAATGCCCTGAAATGAACAAAGCATAGAGGTAAAGGTGCTACTATCAGACTTTTTGGACCCCCGCACCATCTTGATGGAAAGCAGGATTCTGACCCGTGAACAGGTCTATGAAAACATGATGCGCAAGCTCTGCGAAACGCATAAACACGATCTGCCCATCTGCGGCATGCCGTTATTGGAAAAAATCCTGGAACGAGACCGGGAGGCTTCCACGGCTTATCCATCCGGAATCGCCATCCCCCACATCCGTTTGGACGGATTTCAGGACACCCTTATCTCGCTGTGTTTTATGCAAAACCCCCTGGATTTCGACGGCACCATGGTAAGCTGGGTAGCCCTCATAATCACCGATAAATCTTCTTCCAGGCTCTATCTAAACATCGTGGCCGAACTTTTGGGACTTTCCAAAAACCAGGCATTGATGGAGCGTCTTCTTAGGGAAAGAGATGGAGTGGGGATCAAGCATGTGATCGCCAAAGAGGGGATCAGAGTGAGCAAGGATATCTTCCTGAGCGATATTATGATCTCCGATCCCGTTGTCGTACATCCGGATACCACCCTCAAAGAGCTCAACGCCCTGATGAACACCCACAACATCGCCGGATTCCCTGTTGTGGACGAAAAGGGAAGATTCAAGGGTGAAGTCAACATCCTCAATCTGCTGAAAGTAGGAGTTCCGGACTATTTGCTGATGCTGGAGAATCTGGCTTTTCTGCAGTCCTATGAGCCTCTGGAGAAGATATTTGAACAGGAAGAATCCATCCTGGTGAAAGACCTTATGGATAAAGACGTTATCACCTTAAATTCAAACGCTTCCATCATCGAAGCAGTCTATGAAATGATCCTGCACAAGAAACGCTATTTCAGCGTGGTGGACCAGGGTCAGTTGAAAGGGGTGATAACAGCCATGGATATTTTCCGCAAAGTGATAAAGGCCTGATAGATATGTTTATAATGCTACTTGCCCTGGTGATCTTTGTGCTCACCTACGTCTTGATCATCACAGAGTGGATGAATAAAATGCTGGCCGCCATGATCGGGGGATTCATGATCGTCGTGACCGGGATTATGCACCAGAAAGAAGCTCTCATGGCTGTCGACTGGAACGTGATTTTCTTTTTAATCGGCATGATGTTTGTGATTTCGGTGTTGAAAAAAACCGGCGTCTTTATGTATATGGCTATCCGCACAGCCAAGATCGCCAAGGGTAAACCGCTGTGGATCATGATATTAATGTTTCTGATCACGGCCTTTCTGTCGGCCATTTTGGGAAGTGTGACCACGATCATGATCCTGGTGCCGATTGTCCTACTGATCTGCGGAGAGCTCAAGATCGCTCCTATCCCCTTTATTATCACCATGGTGATTGCCTCCAACATGGGCGGCGCCGCAACCATGGTGGGTGACCCTCCCAACATCCTGATCGGTAGCTCCACTTCCTACCAATTCCTGGATTTTCTCTTCAATCTCACCCCTCCGGTGATGCTCATCACCGCCAGCAGCATTGGCATCATCTGGCTGATGTATCGCCATAAAATGAGGGTGAGCAATGAAAACCGGGCCCGCCTCATGAGCTATCGGGAAGATTCCCTGATCAAAGACCGCCCGCTGCTAATCCGCAGCGGAATCGTGCTGCTGCTCATGCTGACCGCCCTGGCCATGCAAGGCACTCTGGGAGTGGAAACGGCCACTATCTCGATGAGCGCGGGACTGCTGCTGCTCATCCTCAGTGACCGGAAAAAAGTCGAACATGTGCTGATGAACGACGTCGATTGGGTGACCATCTTCTTTTTTATCGGACTCTTCATGATCGTGGAAAGTCTGGTCAAGACCGGTTTTATCGGGATGGCGGCCAAGCAGATCATAATCGCCACTCATGGTGAGCCTAAAGCAGCTTCCATGATGATTTTATGGCTTTCCGGAGTCTTTTCCGCCTTTATAGACAATGTACCTTTTGTGGCCGCGATGATTCCAATGGTAAAGACCATGGGCACCATGATCAACAATCCCAGCGCCATGCACCCCATCTGGTGGTCACTGGCATTGGGAACCTGCCTGGGAGGCAACGGCACACTGATCGGAGCTTCGGCAAACATCGTGGCCGTCGGCATCGCCAACCGCAACGGCTTCCATATCAGTTTCAAGCAATTCACCATCATCGGGATGATCTTCACGCTCAATTCGCTGCTCATCTCGGCTATCTATATCCTGCTCAGATATTTTTGATCTGGCCTTACCGCCAGACAAGCCCCTCCCCTACAGAGATATCCGCAGATTCAGAGATGCCTTATGAGCTGACCAAACTTGTCAACTCCGCCCCAAGGTCCTATGTCGCTACTTTCCTATCACCCACTCCTCTCGTTTACTCCTCCTATGCCGAGGCAAAGGAGAGGCAAAGGAGGGGCATAGGTGGTGTAAAGGAGGCTGATTGGAAGGCAAAGGAAGACAAAGTGCTTGAGATCTTCTGCAGCAGGGTTGTGGCACTGATGTGATTGCCAGTTTGAAGCTTTAGATCAGAACAGCATCCCCAGGATGTCGTCCACTTCCACCAGCCCAAAATAGTCGCTAAGCTGATGGCTGGAAAGCACTTCCCTCAGGATTTGCTCCTGATGGGGCTGGTTCAGCATGGCCCTTTCAAGTTCCGTGCTGTCCTTGTTGCCGAAGTAGTCTCCGTAAAATCTGATGCCGGTAATGCGGCCATGCTTCACTTCCAGATAGACTTCTATGGTACCCGCGGCCGTCCTGATGCCACGATGTTTCGAGTAGGCGGGCGAGTGGCCAAAGTTCCAATCCCAGCTTTCATACTTTGCTTTACTTAGCGCCTGGATGGCGGCTAATTGTTCAGGTCTGAAACGGTAATCGCTTGAGTCCGGATAGATTTCTCTGATCCGGGCGTGGACCAGGGTGATAAACTCCTCCAGACTAAGAGCTTGGGAAAGATGCTCTTTAACGTTGGTCACCCGGGAACGGATAGATTTGACGGCCTTGTCCCTGAATTTGAGGGGATTGGCCTTGAGGGCTTTGGAGAGGTCGTTGATGCGGGAGGCAAACAGGATGGTGCCATGCTGCAGAATGCGGCCGGCAATGATGGCTTTGGCATTGCCGGAGAACTTCATCCCCTTGATGGTGAGGTCGTTGCGGCCTTCCAGACGGGCTTCCACCCCCAGCCGGTTCAGCACTTCCAGGATGGGGCGGGTGTATTTTTCGAAGGTATGAAGCTTGTCGCTGTCGTCCGTCACGATGAAGCTGAAATTGAGGTTTCCGAGGTCGTGAAACACCGTCCCGCCACCCGTGAGCCTTCTCACCACCGGGATGTGGTGCTCGCGCACATAGTCCAGATTGACTTCAGCAAGGGTGTTTTGATGCTTGCCAACTATGATGGACGGGGCGTTGATGTAGAGGAGGAATACATCTTCCGGAATGTGGTGAAGGATGTATTCCTCAGTGGCGATATTGAAGGGCGCGTGGTGGGAATCGCTGACGATAAAGAGCATGGGCGCGGGCCTATTTGAGGCTGTCGAGTTCCCGTTTCACAAAGTCCACCAGCTTGCTCAGGCGCTGTTCGCTAAAATCAAATTCGATCCCGGCGGCCTGATAAAGTTCGCTGACAGGTTTGCTGTAGCCCAGCTCCAGAAAGCTTTGATAAGCTTTGAGGGCCTTGTCTTTATCTTCACGGTAGTTCATATAGACGCTCAGCGCGCCCAGCTGGGCCATGCCGTATTCGATATAATAAAAGGGCACTTCAAAGATGTGCAGTTGCTGCATCCACCTGAGCTGTTTGTAGCCTTCCACACCACTCCAATCGACATCCGGGAAGAAGCGGTTGTAGATATCCAGGAAAGCGGCGCGTCTCTGGTCCACGTCATGCTCCGGGTGGGTGTAAACCCAGTGCTGAAAAGCGTCCACGCTCATGCACCAGGGCAAAAAGCTGAGCGTTCCTTCCAGTTGATCGCGCTTGGCCTTGATCAGGTCGTCACGGTCCTGATAATAGATATCCCAGTGGTCCATGCTGAGGAGTTCCATGCTCATGGAGGCCAGTTCTGCCACCTCGCTGGGAGTGTCCTTGTAAAAACAGATCGGGATGTCCTTGGTGGCGGCGCTGTGCATGGCGTGGCCAGATTCGTGGAGCAGGGTGACGACGTCGTTGTGTTGTTTGACGTGATTCATAAAGATGAAGGAAGCGCCCAGATCGTTGAGAGTGGTGTTGTAGCCACCGGGAGCTTTCCCCTTGCGGTTTTCCAGGTCCAGCAGACCAGTGGCGCGCATACGGGCTAGCTGAGTAGCGTAATCCGGCTTCACTTTCTCCAGCACCTGAAGAGCCTTGTCGATAAACTCATCCGTGGTTTCAAAGGGCTTCAAGACCTTGCCGTCGAGGTCCACGATCGTGTCCCAGGGTTTCACACTTTCGAGGCCCAAGCGCTGTCTGCGTTCTTCACTCAGTTGATTGGTGAAGGGGATCACCACTTTGGCGACGGCGTCGTGGAAGCGGTAAAGGTCATCGGGGGTATAGGAAAAGCGTCCCATCCACTCGTGCATGTAATCCCGGTAGTTGTCGAAGCCAGTGTTGGCGGCAATTTGTTCGCGGAGTTTCCGCAGCTGGTCGTAGAGCGTGTCAAATTCAGCTTCTTTATCCTGAAAGGCTTGCATCCTGAGGCGCCAGGCCGTTTCGCGTTTCTGGCGATCGGCGTCTTTGAAATAGACTCCCAACTGGGCCATGGTCAGTTCTTTACCCTCAAACTCGGCGGTCATTTTGCTCACGATCCCGCCATATTTGTTGGCGAGCTCGGATTCCTGAATCTTGAGAGGGATGTTCTCTTCGCGGAATAGCTCGATCTGCTTGGCCAGCATGCGGTTGAGGTGTCCAAAGCGCTCCTGGGACAGTTCCGCGCGCCAAGGGCTGTCGTAGAAAAGCTTCTTGATCCGGAAGGAGAAAGGCTCCGATGGCATCGCCACCTGGGCATAGTAATCGTTGTAGGCCTGTTCCTTGCTCTCGTCGTCGGCATGGACGGTCATTTCCACATAGAGGCGGGATAGTTCATCTTCCACAGCCATTGAGATCTCGGAATAATGCTCCAGGACGGTGATGAGGTCCTGAGCGGAGGAGGGAACTGATGCCGCCAGGGCTTCCAGGCTGCCCAGCACGGTACTGGGGTCGCGGACTTCAAAGCCGGCTGGGAGGTATTTGGGAGTTTTTGGAGTAAGAATGTGAGTAGAATTCATCTATTTCCTCTTGTATCGTCTCAGTTTGATGATTTTGATCCACAGGATGGATACCAGCCCCAATGCTAGCAGAATTTCCCTCACGCCTAAGAGGGGGTAAAACTTCACTTTGTCGCCTTTGATGGTATAGATGCCCACCGGAGTGGTGGAAATCTGGCCGCCGCCTCCACCGCCTTCGTTCACCTGGGATTTGGCTTCCGGGGATTCTTCCAGGCTTTCACTGGTCTGCGTTTCAAGCTTCTTAGAGGCTTTTTTGGCGGTAACGGGACTGCTGCCTCCCCCACCTCCAAAAGCCATGCTGATCCTGGCCACGGGGATCACAGTAACGTCGTTGAGCTGGGTGGCCTTCCCAAAAGACAGGTCTGCTCCGGCTCCTTTACTGAGAGCTGAACGAACCTGAGACAAAATCTCCAGAAACTTCATCTTCCACCTCCTGAGTGGTTTGAACTAAATTGTGAGATACGCTATTCCTGTCAATTCACAAAATGGGATTACTTCACTACCCGCGCATAGAAATCCGCTCCGCTGGCAGAACCAAAGTATCCCAGAGCGTTGTTGATCCCGCCATAGAAGTATCCTTCCGGCCGGTAGCTGTATTCATAGTAGTTGTCGTCGATGATATAAGCGGAGACGCGATAGCGGCCATAAAAAGCCACAGAGGTCGCGTAGTCTGGCAAAACCAGATAGTTGCCATCCATGCCAGGCTGTGACTTTGAGGTGTAAATGCCCATCACATTGATGCGCCTGAAGCTCTGGCCGTTGGAGTTGTAGATCGGTTCCAGAGATTCATCCAGATTGGTGATGCCAAAGATGGGAGTCGTCCACTCCAGATCCGTGCTGAAGGGTTCCCGGCAATAGATTTCCGCCATGAAATTGAAATCCCCTGCCTGAGCTCCGGTGCCCAACACGATGGGATACTGCTGGTCCAGAATGCTGTATTGGACAGTGTTTGCGGTTTCGGGGTCCAAAGACCAGCCGGTGCCCGGAGGGTTGTTCTGATAGAAATCCATGACAGGGGTCACAGCCTGGGGCACGGTGGTCTCAGCCCAGATCAATTCAGGCTTGCCATCGATCCTCACCTCCAGACGATAGCTTTGCAGGGGCTGGATGATGCGGTTTTGCGGGTCAACATAGATAAAACCCCGGCTGGGATCAAGGGCTTCTTCCAGTTCCCAGCGCTCATTGGTCTGCAGATCGATCACTGTGACTTCCGCGTCTTCCACAAAGAGCTCGAAGGGATCAAAGTCTTCCAGGGAGATGCTGCGGGTCACAAAAATGGGATTCTCGGTGCTGATACTTTTTCCCGCCACCAGCAGTCCGGCAACGGTGTAAACTTCTCCCTCAAAGCGGGGCTTGGAGGTGAATTCACAAGCGCTGAGGCTGAACAGCAGGATGATGAGCAAGGCCAGATATGGCAGTTTGACCAGATATTTTACCATTTTATATTAACTCCTATGAAGGGTAGAAGCGGAAACTGCGCGCTGTCACTTTCCAAAAGACTGATGCCGCCATCATCTTCTGTGACCAGACGGTAGTTTCTGAAGGCCACATTCTTGCGGTTGAAGACGTTGATCACCTCCAGATAGGGCTCGATGCTGCCCCAGCGGGTCACGAACTCATATTTGGTGCTGAGGTCGAGGCGCAGATAGGAAGGCAGGCGCACCCGGTCCTGATAGCTGTAGATGATCTGGAAGTTGCTGCCGTCGTAGTAGATTCGCTCTGGAACATACTCCGGCTGTCCGGAATTGTAACTGAAATTCATTCCCAGTTTCAGGTCCGCGCCCCAAAGCTGCCAGCCGGTATTGGCGCTCACGTTGAAGGTCTGAGCGATGGTGAGACTGTGGGTGCGGTCGTATTTGGGATAAAAGTACCGGGGCTCTCCAGTGGCAGGATCGATGTTAACCTCCGGAAATCTGCGTCTGGTTTGGCCATAAGTATAGCCGGTAAAGCCCTGCAGGCCTTTCCAGTCGTTGCGCACCAAGAGGTCCAGGCCGTAGGTGTAGCCTTTGCCCACATGGAAGGTGTCGGCCAGGTTGCCGGTCTCGTTGTCCCAGGTGAAGTCCGTCGCGGTATTATATTGCAGGATGTTGTCATAGCTCTTGTAATAGACCTCGGCGTCCAGAGCGAAGTTTGAGCTGATCTCCTTCTTATAGCCCAGGATGTAATGTAAAGACAAACCTGGCGGCAGGCTTCCATCCAGCGGGAACCAGACGTCGAAAGGAGTGCTGACGTCCATGGACATGAGGGTCAGGTATTGATGGTAAGCCCCAAAATGGGCATAGACCTCTTCTCCCACATCCAGTCTGCGGCGCACCGAAACGCGTGGCTCCACATTGAAGTATGAGGCAGCGGGAATGTGGGAGGGTTTGGTCCTGAGGCTGCGATACCAGGCAAGCCTCAAGCCGGGTTGCAGGGTCCAAAAAGTGTTGATGTCCCAGATATCCTGAATGTAGGCAGACGAGGTAAGCGAGGCCACTTCCACGTCCGGAAGCGAGTTTTGGGAGAGCTGGTAGCTGGTGTTCAGTTTCAGCCAGGTGTCGTTCCATTTGATCTCAGCACCGGCATCCACTTCATGCTGGTTGTTGGGTTTCCAGCTCAGCATGGCCTTGGCCGAGAGGTCCTGGATACCGTTTTCGCGGGTGAAGGTCTTCTCGCCCTGCAGGTCCACCTGGTCAAAATGGCTGGTGAACTCACTGCCCGCCAGAATAAACTGGGAAAAGAGGGTGGGATTGAAGAGATGGATCCACTGAGTGGTGAAGGTGTTGTTGCCCCAGTCCAGAGCGAGCTTGCTGCCAAAATCAAAGCTGAGGTCGTCCTTCCCAAAGTAGGCACTGGCGGAAAACTTGTCCCGCTGCCCCATATCCCAGTTGAGCTTCACATGCCCGTCATAGAAATAGTATTCTGGCAGCTCTTCATAGAACTTTTGGACCAGATCTACATAGGTCCTGCGGAAGGAAGCCATGTAAGAGCCATTCTGCCCCGCCACTTTCCATGGCCCTTCCAAAGTAGCGCTGGAAGATATCAGACTGAGCCGGGCCACGCCTTGATGCCGCAAACGGTTGCCCTGACGGTTGTTGACGTCCAGGACAGAGGAAAGCCGGCCTCCAAACTTGGCTGGGTAGCCACCCTTGATCAGGTCCACGCTTTCCACGGCGTCGGTGTTGAAGGTGCTGAAAATCCCGCCGAAGTGATTGGGATTATATACATCTATATCATCCAGGAGGATGAGATTCTGATCTGGAGAGCCACCCCTCACATAGAGGCCAGCCGAGAAATCCGAGATAGGCGCTACTCCTGGCAAAGCCAGCACCGCTCTGAAAATATCAGATTCCACGGGCGACACGATGCTCTTGATATCCTCCGTGGTTTGTCTGATCAGGCTGGTGGCGATCTCAGGACCTTCGTATTTGGCTTCCGCCGTTCCATAAACCACCGTCTTCTGCAGTTCGATGGAGCCGCGCTCCAGCCTCACATTGAGAGTGACGTTTTCGCCTACGGACTTCACCGTGAACGGCATAGACTGGCTTTTATAGGACACCAGGCTGATCTCCAGAGTGTAGCCGCCGGGTTTGTCAAGCGTGAGCACGTAATAGCCTTTCTTGTTGGTTTGGCCTCCGATGCGGGTACCGCCCACACTCACGTTGACGTATTGGAGCGGCTCATCGCTGCCCTCCCGGGTCACGAAACCGCTCACGGTGGCAGAGAATAGACCGGAGACCAACAGCAGAATTGCCGTTATCATAGTCAATCTGACCATTATTACCTCAATAAGAAGAGATTAGACGAGGATAAACTCAATGCCCATCTTAGAGAGCTATACAGTAACTATCCTCAACTACCTGACAATCTACTCTAATTTTGCCCTGGAGCAAGAATGCCCTGCGCTATCTTGATCTGATCTGCTCCAGCAAGCCTTTATTCATGCCCGGCAATGGACTATGTGCTTGCGGGCATACCTCTTGGCTGATTTGGCTATCAAGCTTTACGCGCCACCCGGAATCCCGTGAAATTGGTGCTGAGAGCAGCAAGGCTGTAGAAACGTCTGGCCACGGTGCAGTTGCTGGCATCGCTGTTCCAGCTACCACCTCTCATCACTCTGTGAGGACCACTGACGGGACCGGTGGGATCTGTGACATCGGCAGTGGGATATTGGTTGTGATATATGTCCCAGCAGTATTCCCAGAGGTTTCCGCTCATATCATACAGCCCCAGTTGATTGGGCATTTTGGTGCCGGCGGGCTTAACACCGTCCCCGCCATTCTCTACATACCAGCCCACTTCATCGAGGTCGTTCGAGCCGCTGTAAATCAAATCCTGGCTGTAAGATCCGCCCCGGGCGGCGTACATCCACTCCATCTCAGTGGGCAGTCTGTAACCGTTGGCATTCCAATCGCAGGCCAACAGCTCATGATTGACTGAATCATCCCATCCATCCGGCCAGGAAGCAGGATTCACCCCTAAGTTGTTGTAGTTATAACAGGGTGTGAAGCCTTCCAGGATGCTGCGCAGGTTGCAGTAGATCACGGCCTTGCCCCAGTTCATCGTGTAGGTCACACCTTCCACATCGTGAGTGGTCATAGGGAGCTCCTGATCGATCTCAGGCATGTCCACCATCACCATCACCCATTCCAGTTCAGTGACTTCCCGCTTGCCGATATAATATGGAGAGAGGGTCACGTTGGAGCTGCCGTTGTGAAAGCTACCACCTGGCACCAATTGCATTTGATCTGCCAGGTTGATGATGTAAAACTCCTGCACTTCCAGGCTGGGCTCCCAGCCGTCCTGATAGGCCTTGGCCTTGATCACAGTGTTTACAGGTACGTTGATAGGATAAGTGTAGAGC
>JAGOIY010000149.1 GCA_017995405.1 Candidatus Cloacimonadota bacterium | reverse complement strand
CCTGTTCCTGGGCCCAAGCACTACATACAAAGACGCCGAACAATAGAACTGGGATAAGATACCTAACAAACTTGTCTTTCATGGGTTAGCTCCTTCTGCATTTTTGCGTATCCACCTTGGGAGACAATGTTCTACCTGTCAACATAAATGTCGGTCTTAGCACACAAACCCGCCAAGCGCGATTGAATCTTTTCCACTCAGCCGCATCCGGAGCAAACCCTGAAGCGTGGATAGTGGCTATTGTTCAGCGTTTCTGGCGAGGCGAAATCCAGCATCGCGATAGGTGCTGGTGGGGTTTATCATTATTTCCGTGCTTAAATAGCTGGAGTCTATTTTGGAGTTTGAATCATCGCCCTTGGCCGTTCTGTATACTCCTGGCACCAGAGTTGGATACCTGGGGTCAGGCTCCACGTTCATGATATCGAAGACATACTCAAAGACATTGCCCAGCATATCATACAAGCCCAGTTCGTTGGGTGCCTTAGACCCGATCGTGTGGATGGTCCCTGAAGAGTTGCCGGCATGCCAGGCGGTCCTGTCCAGAGCATATTGGCTGAAGGTCTTATGCGTCCAGGTGTGGGTGGCTCCGTGAAAGGCGATCAGCCATTCTGAGTTGCCGGGCAGTCTGTAGCCATTGGCTGCGGGATTGAGGATGATCTTCACGTGGTCGTCTTCGTTGCCCCTCCACCCCTGTGGCCAGGTGCCGGGATCAGGTCCATGGCCTTCATAGCTATAGCAGGGGTCCAGGCCCATCATGATGCTGAGCAGATTGCAAAACTCGATGCTGTCATACCAGGAAATCCCTCTGACTGGATAGTTTCCCACCGTGGAATTGCTGCTGTAAGGCAGTTGGTTCATCACGAGCTTATACTCGTCGGCGCTCACCTCATACTTTGAGATGTAATATGGCTGCACCACCAGAGCTTCGGCTTTCCAGAGCTGGTAGCTGCCTCCTGGCACCCTCACCATGTTTTCCCCGATCGCTTTCAGGATGGTTTGCCTGTCCCTGAACCCTTGCTTGGGGTTCTCACCCTCATAGGGGCCTTTGGAGCCCAGCACCTTTCCAGCCAGCCTGGCCCTGCGTTCACAATGGCAGAGCCACTCTATCTTGCCGGGCACCTGTTTGGCGGGATCCAATTCCAGCCGTCCGCGCAGCCAGCCCTTGTCTATCTCGGTATCGGCAAAGTACCTGGAATCAAACCAGCGGGACCGGAAGCTGTACCATCTCAGATCCTTGGGGTCCAACAGGTAAGCGGAGACGGTGATCCGGTCGCCTTTCTTCAGATCCCTGAAGCTGATTGGATGGCCATCCTCAAAGACCGGGGTGGAGCTGGGAAAGTTGAAGGTATAGGACTGCCGGGCTATGGTAGTCTTGATCTGGTCCTGGCCGATGCTGTCGATCATGCAGCTCACCAGCGTAAAGCCATGCCCGCAGGTGCTGAAGCCGGTCCAGAAAGTGGTCTGGGCGTTGTTTTCCGTCTGGGCCGGTCCAGCCGGTTCCAGAGGATAGTAGCTGCGGACGTCGGTCTGGGAATACTGTAGTTTTGAGCGGCCGGGAATGCTCAATCCCTCGATCTGGGCCATCAGCAGAGGAATGGTCAGCCAGCTCAGGATGAGCATCAAAGCAAGGTTCTTTTTCATCTGATTAGCTCCCTGGATTGCAGATCCCGTTAGTTCACGCTGGTAACCCTGTAAAAGACCCGCTCGTCATTGGGAGGAGCGGTGAACCAGAGGTCTGTGGTATTATAGACTGGCGTTCCCCGGTCCGTGGCATGGGGATGGGCGGATGGAAGGATATTGTAAGAGCTGGCCTCCGTCATAGCGTCCCATTCCAGCAGCAGACCGCCCTCCAGGTCGCGGTACTCATGCTGGTGCGTATCCCAGGCCAGCTGCTGGATCATCAGAGCGCTGGCAGCGTCGATCTGAGCGGGATAATAGCTGTTGCCCACCGGATTGAGGTTCCAGATGCGGGCCATCATCAGACAGGCCACCAGATAGGTGCCATAGATGCTGGGGTGATAATTATCTGTGTCATATAGGTTTGGCATGCCATGAAGGGCGTCCGCGTTGTACCAGGCCACTCCCGCCGGGAACACCAGGGCGTCCAGATAAGCGGCAATATAGCGATAGGCATCCCTTATCGGCACATACATTTCCGGGTTGTTGCGCCAGGCCCAGGTCATATAGAATCCGCTGAGAGCTCCCGACTGCTGGATCAGGGTGTGCAGCGAATCGGCATAGGCGTAAAAGAGCTCTGGATACAGCATCGGCCGGCTGCTCTGCTCCTGCAGGACCACTAAGTCCCAGTCGCCAGTGGCGATGGCGTCGAGGGTGTTTTGATCGTGATAATGGTTTTCCAATGTATAACCTCCCGCGGTCCTGTCTTCCACCACCACATTCCATTCCGGTTGCGCCGCAGCCATCAGGGCTTGTAGATGCGTGTCCACCCCTTCGTTGACATAGGTGTGGCTGTTTCCCACCAGGAGGACCCTGCGGCTGGCCTCATAGGGAAGTCCCCAGCCCACAACGATTTCCAGCCCGCCAGGCACAAATTGCAGGGTGATGTGGACCGTCGTGGTCTGAGAGGGTGAGACCACCCCGGTGCCGTGGCCGGTGGCGATCAAAGTGAGGCCTTCATAGACCCTCACATCGATGGCATAGACGCCCGGCTCGAGGTCTTCAAAGGTGCCCTCAGCCAGACTGCCGTTGATCGCGAGGTCCATGCTCTGGCTGAAACTGCCTTTTACGATCGTCACTTCCACCCTGGTGACGGTGATATTGAACTGGGCCGCCGGACTGAGGTCCATGCGGACAGGGAGTTCACCTGTCTGGGTGGGTTGAGTGGTATGGGTCTTGCAGCCAGCCACCAGCAAGACGGCCATCAGGCTGAAAAAGATTAACTTGCGCATGCTGTCTCCTTTGTTTGTGAGCTTTGGCGGTTTATCCCGGGCTTATTATTCCCGCTACTCACAACGCTCGATCTGGTAATATGAGCTTAGATTGGCTGGTTAAACCGCTCATAATCAGGCACTTTCGGCAGCAGTCCAGCCTCCACCGCGGCTTTAACGGTCTGGCAGGGAAGGTTCTGCTGCACAATCATTTCACGGGTGATCCCGGTGAGCGCGATGCCCAGCTGCTTTTGCATGGCAAACATCAGCTTGTTGTAGAGATTGGTCCAGGCGATCACTTCACGGCCATCGTTGATTTTCAGCTTGTTGTAGCCGATCAGATAGTCGCTGAGGTTTTGTCTGTAAGCTTGGGATGGCTGCAGGGCGTAGATGGCTTTCTGGGCACTGGCAAAGGGTGCTTGGCCGGGATGGTTTTTGAAAGTAAAACGCTTGCGCGCATAGATCTTGCCGTTGGCCTTGTGACGGTAAAAGATCAGCTCGTCGACGCTGCCGGTGAAATCGGCGGGAATGTGTTTGGACTCTCGTTTCATATATCTTGCTTCTCCTTGTTTGTTCGCGGCTTCTTTGGGCTCTATCAGCTTGATAAACAGCCATATAAGGCCATCCAGCAGATTCTCTGCGGCCCACCGCATACCCATAGTATAATCCATTCCTGCCGCTTGGCAATACGGAGTTATTACGGACTCATTACGGACTAAGTCCGTATTGAATCCGTAATGGGATGCGGGGAGGAAGGAGATGAAAGGTTTTTGAGGTTGCTTGATGCAGTATTGATGCAGTTTTATGATGCTCTCTTTCAAACTGGGTGGGTGAACCTCTATTACCCCAGACATTGATTCGGGATTCATGACTTTTCTGAAATGTATCTGCATGGTAATCAATACTATGAATACTCGCATCAGAGTTTGTGAGATGATAGCGCAGAAACTGCGATCGCATGAGTCCCAGCGGGACGGTAGTTTTGATAGATGAGACCGTTGTATATGATCGTAACACAAGCTTCAGAGCTTGTGCAAAAACTGGCATTTTGAGTTCCGTAGGAACG
>JAGOIY010000027.1:2692-19001 GCA_017995405.1 Candidatus Cloacimonadota bacterium | reverse complement strand
CATGACTGGGATGCGATACTCCATAGGTGGAGTTCAAATACAGTCTCCCGTGCAGGAGCGCTTCTCCAAAGCTCCGCATCCCAAAGGTGTAGATACCGGTAAAGATGCCCGCACTGAGGACATTGTTTAGCATCGTGTGGGTTCCCGTGGTGGCCATGCCAATGCAGGTAACTGCACCGGCGGGAACAGATTCGCTGCCCATCCGGAAGAAGGCCTCGGATTGAGAGGTCCCGCTGGCATAAGACCCTGTCCCGCAAGTAATAACTGATGCGTGAGGGAGTTTGAAGCCGTTTTGCAGGCTGGAAGGGCTGGGATTCCAGCCACTGGTGTTATAGTAGCCTCTGTAGCTGAAGAAGCCCACTCCCTGGTTAATACCGCTGTTGATGGTGCTGGTGAAACCACTGCTGTAGTTTTCCACAAAAGTATAGGGAGGATGAGCGCGCTTGGCGATCTCCCGGATGTATTTGGTCACATAGACACAGGATTGTCCGGATGTGGTGGGATCTCCGATCAACAGCATCCTGTCCATCCAGGCAGCCGCGGGTCCTTGATTCTGGACGTTTTTCTCATAAGTGTAGACTTTGGCAAACAGAGTGGCAAGCTGAGAGAGATTTTCAGCTGAGAGCCTACCGATAAAGACGTCTCCGAGACTGTCGTTCCCGGCTAAAAACGTATAAGGATAATCGCCTTCACCGTTGTAACCGGATTCGGTCTCAAAATAGGCTGGGATGGCATAAGTGCCATTGGCGTCTCCGATTATGATCACGTAATCTGGCCGGGTATCGAGATTGTTGTATTGGCCCTGGAGGTAGTTTTTGATAGCGTTTGTGGAGGAACCGCCGGTCTGGACCGTGCTGGCGGTGTTGACTTCAAAACCCTTTTGCCTTTTCCATGCCACAAACTCTGCCAGTTTGGCCTGGAAGGTGGCGTCTGTGGAATTGCCGTAGACAATCAGGATCCGGGCCTGGAGAGGGGCGACTATCAAAGCCCTGAGGTTGTCGAAATTCAGGATGTTGGCTTCATAGATTTTGTCAAACTCGGAGCTGTAGTTTTGATATC
The DNA here is from genome assembly GCA_017995405.1 of Candidatus Cloacimonadota bacterium. Taxonomy (GTDB): domain Bacteria; phylum Cloacimonadota; class Cloacimonadia; order Cloacimonadales; family Cloacimonadaceae; genus UBA3900. The sequence goes on along the minus strand of JAGOIY010000027.1, from coordinate 17,942 downwards.
CGAGGCTGGGGCCCGCGTCAGCCTCGAACCTGAGTCTGATCTCAATGCCCTGGTAGTGTCTGATGCTTCCGCTTACGGGATCGTATTGCATCGGATTGACATTCATGGGCAGGACTCTGAAATCCCTGATCCAGGCGGATTCGCCAAAGCTTACGATATCCTCAGGCCACGCGCTCTGTCCTTCATATACTTGCGCTGAGGGGGCAGGAGTGGTTTTATCATCCCCGCTGGCGGGTTTAGGTGTAACGCCAGGATAGGTTTTGTATGATTTGTAGCTGTAGCTGATCTCATAGTCGCCTTGCGCTGGAATCGCGACGTAACCAGAGTAAAGTGGCAAGGAAGGACAGGCTTCCGTGGCGGAATATTCCGCCCCTTCCAGAGAGGGGCTGTTGTAACTTCTGCCCCCCAGAACTTCTTGTTTAAACTCAGGGGTCAAGTCCGTCAAACTCAGACGAACTTCCGTAGATGAACACTCTGACACTTGGATGACCCGATTGGAGACGGTCCCCATCAGTCCCGTCAACCCCAGCAGCATCACCATCACGACAACACACTTACATCTCATTTTTTCCTCTTTATACGCAAAAGGACCTGAAGCGAACTTCAGGTCCCCGATAATGACAGTTTATCGGCCTGGTAAATCCAGGCTATAGATTTGCACTCCGTTGTCTCTGGAGGATACAAGCACCTGATCTTCATAGAAGATCGCGTTGTTGGTATATCCGGCCGAAGTGAGAGCTTCCTTGAGCACTACGCTGTTGGGATTGGAAATGTCGAACACATACACTCCTCCTCCTCCCGAGCTTACAAGCGCCAGATTATCATGGAGATCCACGCTGGTGGCGTAACCGGTGGTATCGTATCCGTCCTTCAAAACCGGAGTGGCAGGATTTGTGATATCCACTATATAAAAACCACCCTGGCGGCAGGCTACATAAGCGTAGTTTCCGGACACTTTGACGGCCAGAGCTTCTCCCGGGACGGCAATCTCGCTGATCTTTTGCTGATTGGCGCGGTTGTAGATTGCCAGTCCACGTTGCTGGGCTGCGATCACCACGAGCTGGTCGGTGGTATCAAAGCCAGACACCGTGGCGGGGGCCTCAATCGACCAAGTGGTGCCAAGATATAGCGATCCGTTATAGCGGCAATAGTGCAAAGAGCGTCCAGCTCCAAAGAAACCTTCAATGATGTTGGCATCTGTGGGATTGGGAATCGCTTTGAAGAATATCTGGCTCAGGCCGTCGGTCCCACCAGTGATGGAATCGATCAGGCGCAGTGAATCCGGATCGCTGACATCCACAATGCGAATTTTATCAGCCGCGACAAATTCTCCCAGAAACAGCAGATTGTGCTGCGGAACCAATGACGCCCTGCGAACGTTTATCAGCTGCGCGTCAGCTCCTCCTGGCAGCACCTGGGTCCACCAGTTGGTCTGCCAGTTTGCCGTGTTCACCATCATTATGCCGCCCTGATCCAGAGAGATATACAGGTTATCCGCGTCAAAGCTGATGTCGGCAGGATTTCCGATCACGGGGATTTCTCTTACAAAGCTGAGGATCGATGGTTCCTGCCAGGCGGTGTTGCGTTTGGCACAGCCGCCGATCAGGATTAACCCTATCAGTGCGCATAGTAACAGGACTTTTCTGGGCATTTCCATTCTCCTTGAACAGATGAAATTAATGGGCCCCCTTAACAGAGACCGCCTGATCGCAGCCAGGCTGATGTAACTTGAGCAATATCTGTTCCGATAAACAGAAATTATTATCCAGGCCCAGGCAAAGAAACCCCACGCTTAAGCTCCAGACTGACGGATCTTGCGAAAACTGCTTGACACTCTGCTCCCCAGTACATCTTTGGGAAAAAAACATAAAACCTTATCTTTATGGAGGAACGATGCGGATCGCCAAATATGCCAAGATCCTGATCCTGTTTACTTTGGTCCTTTCCGGGTGCGGAAAGAACGTCACGCTTTACAATCAGGCCAAAAAGCACTACAAAGCGGGTGAGTTTGAATCCGCGCTTGAATCCAGCGCTCAGTCTCTGCAGTTGAAACCCGGATACTTGAAGGCTCAGGACCTGCTGAAAGAAGTGTATCCCAAAGCCTTGAAGCTCAGACTGGACAGTGTAAACAAGATTAAAGCTGCCAATGATGCCCTGATGTGGGACAAACTTGTGCCTGAATATGAAGCCCTGATCAAGATTCAGACCACTATGTCCGGTTTGCCGAGACTGGTGCATCCCAAAACTGGCGAGGTGTTTATGTACGATCCTATCGATTACAACCCTCAGCTCAAAGAAAGCCGTGAAAACGCCGCCGAGTATCATTATCAAAAGGGCTTGCAGCTTTCACGTCAATCAGAAGCTCCGGAGATTCAGAAAGAAGCCGCCAAGGAGTTCAAGCTCGCGGTTGAATTCATTTCCGGATACAAGGACAGTCTGGCCCGTTATGAGCAAGCCCGTAAGAAAGCTGTGAAACGGATCGCGATCCTGGCATTTGAAGACGTGACAGGCACAAAGAGCCGCTTTGGCGGGCTTCCGGACATGCTGGTGGATAACATTGTCGGCAACCTGATCAATGACAAAGCCTCAGCCGAATTTCTGGAGATCATCAGCCGCGCTCAGATCGACGCCGTTCTTCAGGAACAGCAGCTCAGCGCTTCCGGCCTGGTCGATGAAAGCAGCACCGCGAACCTGGGTCAGCTGTTGGGAGCCCATGAAATCTTGTCTGGAAAAATCCTCCAGATCGATTCCGTGCCTGCCAGGACCACTTCTGTGCAGCTCAAAGAAAGCGCCACCATCGAGATCGAGCAAGGCGAGGCGGAATCAGATCCCGAATCCGAGGAAGAAACCGAGCCCGCCAAGATCAAGCAGGACGTGCAGTGCCTCTATAACAAGTTCACCAAAACCGCCTCAGCCAGGATCACAGCCTCCTACACGATTGTGGACGTGAGCAGCGGTAAGATAAAAGTCCAGAACACTTATACCGGCGTCTTTGAATGGAGCGAAACCTGGGCTAGAAAAGAGAGTGGAGACGACCGCGCTCTCACTCCCGCCACCAAAGCTTTAATCGCCAGGACTGAACCGTTCCCCCCGTCTGAAAGCCAGATGGTTAACAACGCACTGAAAGACCTCAGCGATCAGTTTATCAAACAGATTAAAGGCTATGTCAGATAGCTCTAACCGTCTCGTTCTTTTGCTCAGCCTGGGGTTTTTGCTGTTTTCCTGCGCCGCCAACAGCAAAACCCCCGTCTGGGTGAAGAAAGAACCTACCGATCCCCTCTTCTACTCCACCGTCGTCAAGGTGTCAAAACAGGGTACCTTATATAAGGAAAGGGCTTTTGAAACTGCCCTGAAAAACATCTCCATGCAAATCACCGTGACGGTGGACGCATCAGTAACAACCCGCGAGACCGAAGCTTTCGGATTGACGGCCTCGGACTTCAATTCGAGCATCCAGACCAGCTCCCGGGCGCAACTGAGCGGAGTGGAACTGGCCGGCAGCCATGAGACCAAAAAGGAATACTGGGCCTGGTACAGACTCAACAAAGAAGCCTTTCGGTCTGCCCGTCAGATGCAATGTGACACGGCTGTCCGCACTTCCCTTGATCAACTGAGCAAATTCGATGCCGCGCTGCAAGAGGCCAGCGTAGATTTTAGCATCTCCGCGGGTTTTCTGATCTTCGCCCTGGACCAGCTCAGCGACTTTCTGGACCTGGACCTGCGCGCCACCTATGAAGGCAAAGAGATTCAGCTCTATTCCGAGCTGGTTCACCGCGTGGCGGAGCTTTCTGCCAAAACCAGAATCTCGCTCGATCCCACCAGAATGACAGCTGTGGCCAGACGGCCCTCTGATTTGAGGTCAAAGATCGACTGCCGGTATGCCCATAAAGAATCCGGTCAAGCCGTGACCGCCCTCCCGCTCCTCGCTCAATTCAGCAAAGGTACAGGCGACCTGAGTGCCAATCTGACTTCCAACCAATTCGGAACCGCGGAACTGATCATCACTCGTGTGACCGCTTTTGACGCATCGCAACTGGTAGGCGTCAAAGTGGACAAAGAGCTCCTGATCGGGATGAGCGGTCATCCTCTGGTCCGAAAGTTGCTAAAAGGCCTGAATTTCAGCTCTGCCAGCCTGGAATTGGAAGTGAGGCGTCCGCGCGTGTGGGTATCCAGCCAGACAAACCAGCAGGAGAATGCCAGTGTGCCTCTGATTGAAGACCGGCTTCGCGAGCTGGAAGTGGAAGTGACCCAGGAACAAGGCAATAGCGATTACATACTGAGAGTGGAGATCGAATCTAATCCCGGCAGCTACATCCCCAATCTGAAGCTATATTCCGCTCAAAGCAATGCCAGATTGAGTCTTATCGATGCAGTGACGGGAACCACGCTGGGATCGGAATCCCTGATAAGTGTCAAAGGTACGGGGCCAAATCCGGAAACGGCCATCAGAAACTCCGAACAGACCAGCCTCAAAGCCATCAGCCAGGACACCCTCTACTTGTTGATATCCAATCACATTATCGGTTTCTAAGCCGGATAGCTATCCCCAGACGCTGTACTCCCTTATGGCTCAGCGTCTCTTTTTTATCAGGGTTTTATTACCTTGGCTCAGAGCCAGGATGGCAGCCCCCGAAAACGATAGGACGGGTACAGGTATACCAAGCCCCACCCAAGCCGGACAAATGCGCTTTGGGTCCGGGATGCTACCGCCATGCCCGTTCTATCCTAATCAGAGAGGCCAGGGAACTTGAGCTTGAGAGCCACGGGACGGTGGTCCGAGAGTTGGTTTGAGTAGTTTTCCCAGGTGCCCAATAGACTCTCGACCGGGAGGGTGTCGCAGCTGCTATCGAGATCGGCAAAGCTCTCGAATAGCTCGTTGGTGAGCAGGATGTGGTCGATGTGTGAAAATGATGGTGGATACGAGACGTTAGCCGGGCTGGGATTCTGCGCGATGTCCATATCCGCGAAGAGATACTCGGCGGGGCGGTCCAGAAACGCGTTAAAGACGTTGTATTCCACCGGTTCCGCGATTTGATCGTTCATATCTCCCACCACGATCACGCGCTCATCACTCCAATTGCTCCTGATATGCTGGTCCAGTTTCTGACAGGCCAGCCGTCTGCGGTATTCCTCATCCCAGCTGTCATTCTCGTCTATATAGTTGTCACCAAAGGCCTTGAGATGATTGTTGACGACCAGTATCTCTACTCCCTGCCAGCTGATATCGAGAACGTACGGGGGTCTGGGAAAGGGGTTGGAATCTTCATTGAAGATTGTATAATCATCGTTTACGGTTACAGTTCTGGAATCATACAGATATGCCAGCCGATAGGAACTGGTCGCGCTGGACACGTAGGCGCTGTAATGAGGGATCATCCTGGCCAGTTCAAGAAAGGAGGCCTGGTCGTTGATCTCCTGAAAGGCCAGCAAGTCAACGTTCATCAAGGGAATGATGTGGGCCAGCTGTTCCAGGGTCTGAGTGCTCTGCAGCGGAAACTCTCTCAGATTCCAGGTAAGCACTTCAAAGGTGTCGTCAGCACCGTATCTGATCAGATCTTCCGGGTTTTCGGAGATGAGATCGGTATTGGTGCCGCAGCCGCTGAAAAGTGCCACGATCAAGATCAGCGTGAGTGTATAGGCGAGTCGTTTCATTTATGTTCCAGTAGATTGTTAGTGCATTATCTGCTTGCAATATTTTTTCCAATTAGATATTTATAATAGGTGACGATATTGATTCAAGGCCCGGCAGTTCAATCGGAACGATTCTTGCTTTGCGTAGTATATCCGAAATAGGGAGGAATAATGAAACTTCATATAGTACTGATCTTGTTGCTGGCGCTAAGCCTGTTGCCAGCTTCAGTCACAGAGCGCTTTGACGGCACTCCGCAAAGCATTAGAGGCAGTATCAGCCTTTCCAGGCAAGCTCCCGTGGCTCAGGACCAAATTCTGGACGAGGAAGGCATCGATTCCGTCACAGCCTTTTCAAGAACTTTCGCGCTGCCTGTGCAAGATGTAACTCTGAGCGTGCACAGCATCACCTGGAATGTCTTTGACAGCCAGGGAAACTTCCTCTACCAGCAGAGCAACCGCGATCAGAACAGCGTGGTGGTGGCAAACCGTTTCCAGTTCAGAGAAATGCGGGGTTTCACGATCACAGCCAAGACCCAACTGGCGGACGGCGATCTGATGCTGGGCCTGGCGGAGCTGGATTTCAGCCTCAGCGGTCAGGGCAGTATCCCATTGCCATCAAGCGTATCACCAGCTTTTATAGATGCTTACAAAGCCCTGGCAGATAACTGGGACACCTGTTATCTGCGAGACCTTCCGGTTGCTCGACCCAAAATGCTGATCATCAGTCACCCCAATCTGGCTAACTATCAGACCGATTTCATCAATTGGAAAAGGGCCCTGGGCTATGATGTGATGGTGGTCAACCGGGTGGATATTGGCTCATCCGTAAACGAGATAAAAAGCTATTTGGTTAATCATTACCAGCAGCATCACTGCGATTATCTGTTGCTGTTGGGTGATGTGAGTGGCAGTTACTCCATCCCCACCGCCTTCTTTCCTTCTCCGGAATATGCGGAAAACGACGCCGATGACCATCAGTACACGCTGATCGAAGGAGACGACTACTTTCCTGAAATGTTGGTGGGACGCTTCTCTTTCAACGACATCGCCGAGTTTATGACCATGGCCAACAAGACGGTTGTCTATGAAAAGACCCCGTTTATGGGAAACACCAGCTGGATGACCAGATCTCTGGCTGTAGCCGGTAACTATGCTGAAGGCGGCTTGAGGCCCACCACTCCAGTGCATATGTCGCGCTGGTTGCGGGATAAGATGCTCACTCACGGTTACGCGCAAGTAGACACCGTCTTCTATCCTCCCACTTATCCGGGCACCACTTCGATTCTCAGTTCCATCAACCAGGGGGTGCAATTCATCAGCTACAGAGGATGGGGAGACGCCAACGGATGGCATTATCCCAGTTTCCACAATCCTGATCTGAACTCCGTGCTCAGCTATCAGAGAATGCCGATCGTGTTCTCTATCGTTTGCAACACAGGCGACTTTGCCAACTCCGTAAACCCCTGTTTTGGAGAAAAATGGATGCGGATGGGCTCCGTGTCGCAACCCAATGGTTGCATAGCGTTTGTGGGACCTTCAGACCTGCACACCAAGACCAGATTGAACAACTCCATCTCCAGTGGGGCTTTTCGCAGCATCCTGGATAATGGGGTGCGGGGATTTGGCTCCAGCGTTCTGATCGGCAAGATCGAGCTCTATAAGAACTTCCCCAACGATCTGGCCCCGGATCAATACGTGGCTTTCTACTATCATGTCTATAATCTGCTCTCTGATCCCAGCCTCAATATGTGGGTGCTGGTGCCGCAGACTATCTCTCAGGACCTCTTGCCGGCTGAGTATCTGGCCTCCGACAGCCACATCAGCTTCAGCGCCGCGCACCTCAATGGAGCTATCGTTTCCGGCACCAAAAACAACACTGCCTTCACCTATGCCAGAGTTGTGGACGGCGTCGCTTACCTGCCGATCAATCCTGAAGAAGAAGGTGACCTCACGATCACTGTGTCCAAACCCAATTTCGTACCGCTTGTCAAGACTGTCACCAGAGTGGGAGACTTGGGAATCGGAATTATCGACAACAGCGTGCTGGATACTTTCCTCAATCCCAACCAGACCGTCAATGGCACCATCGCTCTGAGAAACTACGGCAGCTCTGAAGTAGTGATCACAAACGCTGTCATCGGTGGTTCTGACAAAGTAAGCGTGAATTACACTCACTCGCAGTTCAGCATCCTGCCTGGAGCGATTGCTCAAATCAGCTTCCAACTCATCGGCTCCGCCAATATCATCCCACGTGAAGCATTGACCCTCAATCTTCAGATCAACAGCTTGCCCCCCAAGTATTTCAGGCTCTGGGGCGGAGGCGCTGAGTTTACCGTTGTAAGCACCACTGGCACCTACCCGATTGGCCAGACCAGCCAGGTGGGATTCACGATCATGAATACCAGCGGCGCCTCCCTGACAAACGCCTCAGTGCAAGTAGTTTCGCTTACTGAAGCTGCCACTTTCCCGGCCGCCCCCATCACTTTGGGAAGCATCGGGGCCGGAGAGTCCAAAACTTTCAACGCCAGCATCACAGTAGGAGCCAACGCTTGGAACGGCAGACATTTGCCGCTCAAGTTGATCGTCACTGATGCCGGATACTCCACTCAGACCTTCTATTCTCTGACGGCAGGAATCGCCGCTACCACATCACCCACTGGTCCCTGCACTTATGGTTATTACGCCTATGATAGTTTTGATCTGGGGTTTCCTTCCACGCCAGTTTACGAATGGGTGGAAATCGATCCCTTGCTGGGTGGTAATGCCACGGTGTTTCTGAATCAGGACGACGGCTCGAGAGTGGTGGACCTGCCCTTCGTTTTCAGATTCTACGGCAGAGATTATGACCAGATCACCATCTGCTCCAATGGCTGGATATCAATGGGCGCCACCGATATGTTCGATTTCTACAATCACTATATCCCCGCCGCCCTGGGTCCCTATTCCATGATCGCGGGCTACTGGGATGACCTCAAGGGTGAGCAAACCGGCGTGGACGGTGAAGGAAATCCCGTCTTTGCCGATATGAGAATGCTCTACTGGCACGATGTCGCCAATAACCGTTACATCGTGCAATGGAACGATGCCTACAACCAATACAACCTGACGTCTTTGGAAAAATTCCAGATCATCCTCTACCCCAGGGCTGGCATGGATGGCGATATTGTGGTCCAGTACCACACTATAGACAATCCTGGTATGACTACCAATTACTGCACGGTGGGGATCGAAAACCACAATCAGTTGGTGGGGCTCACCTACACGCACGGCAACGTCTATCCTCCCACCGCGACGCCTCTGCAAGCAGGCCTGGCGGTGCGGTTCACCACAACCGCGCCCGACACCTATGTTTCCAATGATGACTCGGTCCAAAGCCCCGTGATCAGCCTGGCGCAAAACTTCCCCAATCCCTTTAATCCCAGCACCACCATATCTTTCGAGCTCAAAAGACCCTCCCCGGCCAGCTTGAGTATCTACAATATGAAAGGTCAGCTGGTGCGCAACCTCGTCAACACCGATCTCAACGCCGGCAAACACAGCTTTGTGTGGAATGGCACCAATGATAATGGACAGGCAGTGGCCTCCGGGCTTTATCTCTATCGCCTTCATGCGGATGGTTATAGAGCAGAACGCAAAATGCTGCTGATGAAATAATTAAGCTCAGACAACTCTAGCTGAAGCGGAGATCGGATTCGGTCTCCGCTTCACTTTTGGAAGCAGAAAATTGTCTTAACTCCTCTCTCCTGCACTTTTGCCTTGACGCTGAGCGCTATCCGCAATTGCGTTGCACTCAACAATATCTCCCAAGGAAACATCATGAAAAGATCCCTGTCACTCCTCCTTTCCTGCCTGATCCTGATAACTTTAAATGCCACCGCAAGAGAAGATTACATCATCGGTGCATACAGCCAGTACCAGTTGCATCACGCTCATCAGACCGAAGCGGTATTCTCAGATCTGGCTGAACTGCTCAAGGGGGCTGGCTACAACACCATGTTGTATTCCACCCGCTATGAAGAAGCTGTTAACGGGAGGCTGGAGCTCGCTTTAAAAGCTCTGAACCGCTATGGGATAGGTTCGATCATAGACGACTGGGCCTGGCAGACTGACGGCCCGGTGGGTGTGACCGCCATGGCCAATGGCAACTACCTCAAAATGGAAGCAGAATATAAATGGGACCATCAGGGCAGTAAATACAGTCCTGATACGTTCCAAAATGACAGAAGTGATAATGACCACTACAACATCGTTTTCCGTCACGATACCGGGAAGCGCTCACCTCATCAACCAGAGCGATTTTCCAATTCCTATGCCTGGATCTGTGACGCCTCCGAGGGAGACAAAGCCGGCGTCGCTGTCAGCGAACCAAGGTTTCGCTGGAAGCCTGAAAGCCGGTCGTTTTCCAGAGTATTGGGCTATGATCTGAAGTTTTTTCCCGATGCTAAAGACAACCGGCTCTACCTGAAAGTCGCGCTGAACTGGCAAGACCTTCCGCTGGATGCCAAAGTGGCTCAGATCAGCATTAAAGCTTTGAAAAACGCCCAGATGAGCAGCAGGGATGGCGTCTATGGAGTCTATCCTGAAGATGCGTATCAGGAACTGGAGCTATTTTCATCCCAGCCTGACGTTTATAGCACCACGATCTTCAATCAAAACTATAGCGGTGTGGACAAAGACCCTCTCAGCGGAGCTCTGATCTTTGAGTATTGGACTCCCATACCCGCGCCATCATCGAAGCTGTATACCGAAGTGATGAGCTTTGACTTTTTCAACCACATCTCCCCCACCGTTCATTGGTACGGTGAAGGACGCCTGGAAATCGATTATCTGGAACTGGAGGATGAGCTCTATCGCGCCTTGCGGCAAGCAAAACACCCGCTGCAGGACAGGCTGGCGGCCCGGCTGGAACAGATTGCCAAGGTCCCGGGATCTGAATCAATCCTCTTCTTCTATGGCAAAGATGAGCCTTTTCAGGGGCAATTTGCCACCTACGCCAGACTCGAAGATTTTCTGAAAGCCAGAGATCGGGGTTTGATCACCGCGACGCACCTGGAAAACACCTTCTATAAAAAACCTGGAGGACTGCCAGACTACTTTCACTTTGGGCTCTTTTTGCAGGAGGGAAAGCCTTCGGTGGTAATGCTGGACGCTTATCCCCTCCAGGAATGGGGACCCGGACCGGGAGCCAGGATTCGATGGAACAATGATTTTGATCATGAGCTCTTTGTGCAAAACAAGATCCAGAGCGTGGTGCTGGCCAATTATCACAAGCTCACCAGTTCTGTTAAACACTCAGCCGATCATTCCAATACAAGGCTCTTCTATGTGCCTCAGAGCTTTGGAGAGAAGTATGAACCTCTCGAGACGGGAGAATGGCGCTATTTTATGCCTCCCCTCAGCATGCAGAAATGCCTGCAACTCCTGCCGCTTTGCTATGCCGCCGATGGGGTGATCGATTTTGCCATTACTTCCAACCGCGATCAGGGCTTTCCGACTGGCAGCCGGGCTTTCAGACGCGTCACCCCCATCTCTCACAAAGCCAACTATCTGCAGCCCGGTTCTCCCGATGGCAATTCCTATCTCCGCAACCTGGCTGAGGCCAATGCCAAAATCGCTGTTTACGGTCCTATCATTAGAAATCTCAAATGGCTGGACGCTGATTCCCTGATGGTGAATGGAAGCCATCCCAAGCTGGATATCAAAGCCTTGAACCTCAAGAGCCTGGAAGTTCTGAGCCCGGCTAACGGGCCATACGAAGGCTATGTACAATGCGGTTACTACCAGGATACCAACGGCCTCCCAGCTTTTATGCTGGTAAACCGGCGAGCCGTTTACAGATCTGACGGGGACGGACTGGTTTCCTGGGATGTGGAGAAGCACTTTGTGGATGCCGAGCCTCAAACCGTGAAACTGGAGCTGGACCCAGATCAGTTCAGAGGAAATCGCTACGGCCTCTATGATCCCTTTCTGAATCACCTAATCATTTCTGATGATAACACTTATGAGATTGAGATTGCGGCTGGAGATGGAATCATGCTTCAACTGGTAAGCTTGCCGGAGGATGAACAAAAACAAGCCCCCAAACCTGCCAGACGGCGGTCCTGGATAAAACGTCTCTTTGGCATCAAATAATCCCCGCACCCGCCTGACCGGATCAGAGCCTGGAAAAGGGTTTCCGATCCGCCCCGCATCTATAAAAGCATTGACAAAAGCGGCCGTTCAGAAAGCGTGTGCGAAAAAAATATCCACCTTTTTCAGGGAGTGACTCACGATGAAGAACATCCTCATCTTAGGCGCGGCCGGACAGATCGGTTCCGAGCTGGTGCCCTACCTCAGAAACATCTACGGAGACAGCCACGTAGTGGCCTCAGACCTTCACGCCAATGTCGAAGCCGGCTTGAAAGCTTCAGGACCCTATGAGATTCTGGACGCTTTGGACGGCAGCGCTATGGATGCTTTGGTACGTAAGTATAAGGTAGATACCGTCTTCAATCTGGTAGCGGTGCTTTCAGCCAAAGGTGAAGCCAATCCCGTTATGGCATGGAAAATTAACATGGGAGCCCTGTTTAACGCCCTTGAGATTTCCCGCGCCACCCAAGGTGCCGTCTTTACGCCATCGTCGATTGGAGCATTTGGATCCACTACACCCATGGACAAAACTCCCCAGGATACCGTGATGAGACCTTCCACCGTATATGGCATCTCCAAAGTGGCGGCCGAGTTGCTGGGAGATTACTACCATCAAAAGTTTGGTGTGGATGCCCGCGGACTACGTTATCCAGGCATCATCAGCTATGTGACATTGCCCGGGGGCGGGACCACAGACTATGCCGTGGAGATTTATTACAAAGCCCTTGAAGAGGGAGCCTACACCTGCAACCTCTCTGCCGGCACCTTCCTCGATATGATGTACATGCCAGATGCCCTCAGAGCAGCTGTAGAGCTCATGGAAGCCGATCCGGCCAAACTGGTCCACCGTAACTGCTTCAACGTCACCGCGATGAGCTTCGACCCTGAAATGATCACGGCTGCTATTCGCAAACACCTGCCAGATTTTAAGTTAACTTACAATGTCGATCCCATCAAACAGGCGATTGCCAACAGCTGGCCAAATTCCATGGATGACAGCAGCGCCAGGGCCGAATGGGGCTGGAAACATGACTATGACCTGGACGCCATGACAGCCGATATGCTGGATAAACTTCGCGTCCGTCTGGCTATCTGAGGTTGAGATGCTGAAAATCGCGGTAGTGGGAGTCGGTCACCTTGGCAAGCATCATGCCCGCAAGTTTGCCGCTATGCCTGATGTGTTACTGGCCGGGATTTACGACCAGGATACCCAACGGTGTCAAGAATTGGCCCAGGAGCTTGAGGTAAAAGCGTTTGGAAACTATCAGGCGCTGCTGGACGCGTGTGACGGAGTGGATATCTCTGCCACCACCACAGCTCATTACGATCTGGCCAAAACCGCCCTGCTGGCCGGAAAGCACGTCTTTGTGGAGAAGCCCATCACTGCCGAGCTCGGTCAGGCCCGTGAGCTCGTCAGCCTGGCCGCCCAGCAAAATCTCAAGCTGCAAGTAGGCCATATAGAACGTTTTAACCCTGTCATCCTGGCCGTGGAAGATGAGATTGCCAATCCTATGTTCATTGAATCGCACCGCCTCTCCACATTTCATCACCGGGGTACCGACGTCCCGGTGGTGCTGGACCTGATGATTCATGACATCGACCTGATCCTCGATTTTGTAAAAAGCCCCGTGAAAGACATTCGCGCCAGCGGAGTGGGCATCCTCACTCCCAGCATCGACATCGCCAACGCCCGCCTGGAGTTTGAAAATGGCGCAATTGCCAATGTTACCTCTTCCCGGGTGAGCATGAAACAGGAACGCAAAATCCGATTTTTCCAGCGTGATGCATATTTCTCTCTGGATTTTGGCGCTAAACACGCCACCGTGATGAAGCGATCTCCAGATATCTTAAAATACCTGCCTCAAATCCTGGCTGGCAGCACCGACATCAAGGCCGAGCAGCTAGTGGACGTCAAGCATCACGACCTTTCTCTGGAAGCTAAAGATGCTTTAAACATGGAGCTTGAGAGCTTTGTGACTTGCATTGTCAAGGATAAGCCCCCCATCGTGGATGGCGTAGCCGGCACCAGAGCTTTGGAAGTGGCGCTGCGCATTCTGGAGATCATCGGCCACCAACCCAAAACACACATTTAAGGTTATCTATATGAGCTATATTCAGATAAAAGACATACCCCAGCATCTTGAGCGCGAGATCAGCATGCGTGGCTGGGTGCGGAACATCCGTCACAGCGGCAAGCTGCTCTTCATCATTCTACGCGACGGCAGCGGTGAAATCCAATGTGTGGCCTTCAAGCCAGAACTGGGCGATGAAAAGTTTGAGCTGGCCCGTAAACTTACGATGGAATCTTCCGTCATCATTAGCGGAATCGCCAGGCCCCATCAAAAAATGCAAGACCAATATGAGCTTGCGGTTACTGATTTGATGCCAGTCCAGATCGCCGATGAATATCCCATCAGCAAAAAAGAACACGGACCAGATTTCCTGCTCTCAAACCGTCACCTCTGGCTGAGAGCTCCCAAGCAGTGGGCCTTGATGCGCCTACGTCACACCGTCTATTTCGCCATCTGCGATTACCTCAATCAAAACGACTTCTTCCGCTTTGACTCTCCCATTCTGACTCCCAACGCCTGCGAAGGCACCACCACTCTCTTTGAGCTGGACTACTTCGATGAGGGCAAAGCCTATCTCTCCCAGAGCGGTCAACTCTATCTGGAAACAGGAATTATGAGCCTGGGTAGAGTGTATGACTTTGGCCCGGTGTTCAGGGCCGAACGCTCCAAGACTCGCAAGCACCTCACCGAGTTTTGGATGATGGACGCTGAGGCCGCCTGGGTGGAACACGAAGAGAACATGGCCATTCAGGAAGGGCTGATCCGCTTTGTAATCCGCACCGTACTGGAACGCTGCGACCGGGAACTCGGCATCCTCGAACGTGACAAAGAAGCTCTCAAAGCCGCCGACGCTCCGTTCAGAAGAATTACCCACTACGAGGCTATCGAGTATCTGCGCTCCAAAGGCAGCGAGATCACCCACGGCAGTGATTTTGGAGCAGCGGAAGAGGCCCTGCTGACGGAAGGATCACCGGTCCCCGTCTTTGTGGAAAAATGGCCCAAAGAGATCAAGGCCTTCTATATGAAGCGCGATCCTGAAAACCCCAACCTGGTGCTGGGCAGTGACTTGATCGCTCCGGAAGGCTTTGGAGAGATCATCGGCGGCAGTCAGCGTGAAGATGATCACGAGCTCCTGCTGGGGCGCATGAAAGATGAAAAGATGCCCATCGATGATTATCAGTGGTTCCTGGACCTCCGCAAGTATGGCAGCGTCCCCCACAGCGGTTTTGGCGTGGGCCTGGAACGCCTCGTGACCTGGATGAGCGGCATCCACCATATCCGGGAGACTATCCCCTTCCCGCGCATGATTTATCGCATCTACCCCTGACATCACAGGTTGAGAAGGTTGAATAGTCCAACGGGTTTCCCGCAGATTACGCAGATCGATGCGCAAATATCGCAGATGTTTAGAATGTTTA
>JAGOIY010000027.1:0-2592 GCA_017995405.1 Candidatus Cloacimonadota bacterium | reverse complement strand
GGGAAACAAGCCTGCTTTCATTCCAGCGTGCTTACGCTAGATCTATTATAAATAAAACATATAGAGGTTAGCATGAATTATGCCAGCGACTTTTCGCGGGTCACACAGACGATGAAATCCTCCCTGATCAGAGAGCTTGTGGCTGCCACAAAAAGCATCCCGGGATTGATTTCCTTCGCGGGTGGGTTTCCGTCTCCGGCCACCTTCCCCAAACAGATCCTCGCGGAACTGTATCGGGAAGTTATCACCCAGGACGGACTGGATGTTTTGCAGTACGGTGCCAGCGATGGAGATGCGGTGCTCAAGCGGGAACTGGTCAAATGGGAAGGCTATGACATCAGCGCCAACCAGATGATGACCACCGTTGGAGCTACCAACGCCATATACTACTATGCCTTAAGTTTGTTGGACCCGGGCGACGTGGTGATCTGCGAAGCTCCCTCATTTTTAGGGACCCTTGTTGCCCTGGACGCACTGCAGGCTGAGCTGGTAAGCGTCCCCATCGATAACGACGGGATCAGTCTGGAACACCTGGAAGCCGCTGTCAGAAGCTGTAAAGCGGCTGGCAAAAAGATCAAATTCATCTACACGATCCCGGATTTTCACAATCCTGGCGGAGTGACGATGAGCATGCAGCGCCGTCGTGACCTGCTCAACTTCGCGATTGAACACCAGCTTCCCATTCTTGAGGACAACCCCTATTCCAGATTGCGCTTTGACGGAAAACCCCTCCCCACTCTATACAGGCTTATGCGCCAGGAGTTTACAGGCAGCGAGATCGTGACCGAAGTGGTGTCGTTTTCCAAGATTCTGGGCCCCGGTATGCGCATCGCTTTTGTGAAAGGCGAGGCCAGTCTGCTCCAGAAAATGGAATCCTGGCAGCAGAAAGTGAATGTGACTCCAGACTGTGTATCCCAGCGGGTGGCAGCCAGATTTTTGGCCGATGGCTTTATGGAGCCACATTTGCAAAGCGTCTGTGAGCATTACAAACCCTACTTGCGAAAAATGCTCGATTGTCTGGAAGCCTATATGCCAAAAGGGGTTAGTTGGACTCGACCCCAGGGCGGAATCTTTGTGTGGATGGAGCTTCCGGAGCACCAGAACGCCGATGAAATCTTCCACGCCGCCGCTCAGAACAAGGTGTCCTTTATCCCGGGCAGCAAATTCTATCCCGCTGGCCAGGAACGCTTCAACACCCTCAGGCTCAACTTCACCTATTCGTCCCTCGATCAGATCGATACCGGAATTCAACGTCTGGCGGAGCTGCTCAAGGCTTTAGCTTGACAAGAATGCCGATCGGCTTATCTTGTCCTTAGTATCTGATTCCTGAACGGATATGTGTAACAGCGGGTCTTTTAGCCCGCGCTTGAAAAGGAGTTACAGATGAACAAGCTCGCAATTACGCTGATCGCGCTGGCGGTTTTCTGCCTGCCGCTGGCAGCGCAGATAGATCTGCCCAAGCCCGATTTCAGTCTGATGCCCCGAGGCGGGAGAAGCTTTCTGGACACCAACAAGCTCTCAATGTCACATTCCATGGGCTTTGAGGCCGGTTCTTCCTCTTATGGCGGATACTATCTGTCCCGCTACACCAATCATCTCAAATACAGCTTCAATCCCAAGCTGGACCTGCAAGTGGACCTCAGCCTGATCAATTTTGGCAGTGCCAGTCCTGCTTTCAAGATCAATGACGACAACAGCAGCCGCTTTGTTCCTGGCTTCACCCTGGATTATCATCCCTCCGAGAGCTTTAAGCTCCAGGTGAAATACCAGCAGGGCTACCCCATGTGGGGAACCATCAAGCCCTGGTACGAGTTGGAACGTCCCTGATTGGGAGTACATGATTTGACAGCGGTTATGATCATCTTGCTTGCTGCCCTGGGAGCTTCCCTGGGCAGTTTTTTTAACGTCCTCATCCATCGTCTTCCTCAGGGTAAATCCATCATCAGGCCTGCATCAAGTTGCGCCGGTTGCGGTTATCGCATCCCCTTCTATCTCAATATCCCCATCCTCAGCTACCTTATACTCAAAGGAAAGTGCAAACAGTGTGGAGCTGTGATCCATTGGCACCATCTGCTGGTGGAACTGATCACTCCGCTGCTCCTGATCGCGCTCTTTCTGAAATACGGCATCACGGACATTCTGTTCTACAAATACGCCCTGCTGGTCTGTTTCATGGTCCCGATCTTCTTTATCGACGCCTTTCATCACATCATCCCGCATGTGCTGTCTATCCCCCTGATCCCCATAGGCTTACTCTTCAGTCTGCATTCCAGAGGCGATGTGGGGTTACTCAATGCTTTGATCACTGCCTTCGCGGTCTTTGTCCTGCTCTATGGAATCGCGCTATTCTATCTGCTGATCCGCAAAAAAGAAGGCCTGGGCGGCGGAGATATCTGGCTGCTGACTGGTTTAGCGACTTTCTTCGGCTTTGTGAACATGCCCTTCCTGTTCATATTCGCGGCCCTGGCTGGCATCATCTGGTTTCTGATCTTTATCCGCAATCGCGATATGGAATTTGCCTTCGGCAATTTTATCGCCATCACCGCGGTGGTCTGGGCCCTGGCGGGAGATTGGATCACGACGGCGCTGAGG
>JAGOIY010000026.1 GCA_017995405.1 Candidatus Cloacimonadota bacterium | reverse complement strand
AGTCTGGCACTGTCAGGAATTCATCGGATAATCAATCATAGACACATACCTCAACACACACACTGGGGGCTCCCCGCCCCCTTTTTCTTTTCCCCCCACTTTTTCGTGAAAAATATGTACGCGTTATTCGTTTCAAACTTCGGAACAGCTCACATGCTGCCGATTGTCCTTACTCACTATTGAAGTGATTAGCCTCCATGCAAGCATTGTCTTTCCACGCTTGCGCCCTTACTCATGGCCCTATTCCCTGAGTGTATCATGTCGGACTCATCCCGAACCAGATTGGGGGTGGGTACGATGAGCTCCCGGCAGGCTAAAGTGGAAGGAATAAGAGCGGGCAAGCAAAGATATTCCCCCGCTAACCATCATGCCGAGGGCTTTAGGCGGGCAGACGTTTCTCTATTCGAAGCTCACCAGGATCCTGTCTTCCGAGGTGGAGAACAGAGGTTTCTGGTTGCGGTCCCTGTTTCTGAGGGCGTAGCTGTTCACGTTTTGCTCCACGTAAGTCTTGAGCTCGAGGGTGCTGATCTTGTGATCTTTGTTGGCATCGGCTTCGCCTTTCAAACCCAGCAAGTAATAATAGGTGAACAGGGATTGGGATTTCTCGGGATACCAGTGGGCCAGTTGCTCTCCGCTGGTCGAGGTCACGATTGTGGCGCCGGACACCTTGGGGGCGGTGACATTGGCTTTCAGAGCGACGGGCGAAGTGCTTTTCAGCATCAACCCTTTTTCGGAATTGCCGCTGAAGCAGGCTTCCAACACCACCGTGAGGGTATTGTATGGGAGCTTGCTGAGATTGTCATACAGCACGTTGATCGAGTATCCGTTCACACTGATGCGGTCAGGGCTGTCGCAATCCACCGGCACCAGATAAGCGCTGCCGCTTTGCACGTCCGGAGCTCCGTGACCGCTGTAGTACACAAACACGTCGGGTTTCACGCTGCTGGCTTCCACCCAGCTGTTCAGCTTTCCGCGGTGGTTGTTTTCCTTGCCAAATACGGAATAGAGGTCCAGCAGGGTGGCGTTGCGGTAGTAGAGGATGTTGCTCTCTTTATAACCGAAGACGTTGAGCAGGTAATACTTGATGGCATCGGCGTCGTTGATGGCAAAATCCACTTTGCTGATCACGCTTTCATCATAATCCCGGTTGCCGATTACGACGGCAATGGCGTGGGGATTTTGGGTCTTGCTCTTTGGCAGGCCTCCCACCAGGTCCGGGCTGGGTGACAGTGTCGAAGCAGGGGATGGGGAAGGGGTGACCGCTGGGGTGCTGACGCTGGGGTTGGTGACCGGCACCACTGGATTGGCGACGATGTTGCCGGGTTCAACCCTGCGCGTGAGCTTGAGTACGTCGCCTGCTTGCGATCCCGTGATGGTGAGCTGATCGCCCATCAGGCTGATCCTCACTCTGTCCCAGCTGTTGATGGTCCCGTCAGATTTATGCTGGCGGTTTTCTCCCATGAAGTTGTTCAGCGATAACGGGATGATGTTTCTGAGCTTGACCTGATTAACCTGAAACTTACCCTTGGCCAGGTTGGGTCCCACGGATTTCAAAGTGGCCTGATTCTGAACGAAGAGGTATTCCGAGCCGTCGTCGCCTCGTTTCCAGGCGCCGTTGAGGGAATTGTAGTAGGCTGGAATGTTGTCTTCCCAATAGGAACGGACCAACGTGAGGGAGGCGGCGCTCTGTACGTCTGTAATCACCATCTGGTCCGCGCTGGGAAGTGACATCGAGACCAAGCGCCAGGAGTGGAGATTGCCGCTACCGTCATTGACGCGGTTTTGACCGTAATAAAGTCCGGATTTTTGATCAAAGCCTATGTCCCGGTATTTGATGTCGTGTTTTTTAAACTTAGCGGCACTCAGATCAAAGCCCAGGAGACTGATGCTGGCGCTGCTGCCGCTGAAGCTGTATTGGCTGCCGTCGGCCTGGCTGATCCAGATTCCGTCGATACCAAGCGCGCAGACGGTGCTGGTCCACAGCATAGCCAGCAGCGTGATTGCCAAAATCTTGTTACGCATGCTATACCTCCTCGGATAAGGACTTACATGTTTCACTCTTGCTCCAGACAGTTTATCCAGGATGCCAGATTTGAGTCAAGGTATTTCTTTCTTTGTTCCTGATTATATCTCATGGCTTCACTGGCCGATCCGTATATGCTTCCCAGATAATAAGCTGTGCCCATCAGCGCTACCATCGCGGAAGAAATCGGCAGTTGATGACGCCTCAGTTCCCAGGCGCTGGCAAAAAAGGCCCCCTGCAGGAGCAGCGAGGATAGAGCAGTCTGCCACTTGCCGTTATAGGCATATCCGGCCCCCGGAATCAAGGCCAGGGTGCCAGCCAGAAATGCCGATCTTCCAGGCAGGGCTTTGAGGCGGTCGCAGTAGCTCAGCAGAAGTTCCTTGTTATAAATAACACTACCAGATCCCGGTGAAGGCAAATCCCCGAAACAGGCCATGGCTTCGTCAGGACGGTTGAGATACAGCTCCGTTATGCCTTTCATGAGCAGTGCGTTAGCGCCATCTTCCCGGTTTGGGATGAGGCGCGCCACCTCATAACGGCCCTGGCGCAACTCTGACAGAGCCAAAAATCTGGTTGTGAATTCTCTGTCCCGTTCGATCAGTCCTGATTCCCGGCCATATTCAGACAGCATCTCATCCATCCCGGCCCTATAAAAGGACTTCATTATTTGCTTTTGCGCGTAGAGAGAGTCTTCCTGGCTTCTGGCCTCATGGTAGAGAAATCTCTCATATTCGAGAATCGCGGCGGGAAACTTGCGTTGTTTAAAGAGCTGATCTGCATAAGCAGGCGTCTGGGCTCCCAACAGCAAGGGCAGCAGCCCCAACATCGTTGCCAGCAGTGGAACAAGCCAATATCTCATGGGTGCTGCAGTTGCTCCTTTTTGCCCCGGACCGGATCGAGAAAGCGCTCGATGCCGTCTTCATAGGACCTGAGGTAGCTCTCCAGATCATAACCGCAGCGCTGCAGCCGGTCCAGAGTCATCAGCATTCCTTCCCACAGGCCGTGTTTTGCGATCGCCTCGCGGCTATAATGAGAACAGGAAGGGCTCATTCTGCATCTGTCTCCATCGACAGGGGAAATCCACTCGTCATATAGAGTAAACCACAGGCTGGCAGAGGATGTGGGTTTCCGCGTTTCAGGCTGAGGGGGATAGGTCTTTGCGAGATCATTCATACTTACAGCCCGGACGGCACTGAAGCCGCAAAAAACTACAATAAGCAGGAAAAGTCTGCTTTTTTGTAAGCTGTCAGCAGGCATCAATCTGAGCGACAACCTACTCGATAGGGTCTGAATAGAAATATGTCAGTAAAACCGCTGTGCCCACTACCCAGCCGATCCCGGCATAGAGCATGTTTTGATTTTTAGCTTTCTTTGCATAGCCTGCTTTGTAAGCGTTGGTGTAATCCGCGCCTTTGCTCTGGGCCAATTGGTTCACCACCGCAGCGCTGGGTTGGGGGTTAGAAAGTGCCGCGGCCAGAAATCCAAATACGTTGCAGGCGAAGCCACCGCAGCCGTAAGCCATGTTGCCTTTGGCGTCTCTTTCTCCATCGAGCAGCCCCTGAGACGCGGATCCCACCTGCTGGGGCATAGTCATGGGAGTCGCGGTTACGGGTGCGGGAGTGTCGTAGATAACATCATATTGGCTGAACAGCATGGAAGTGGACATCGCGCCCAGCAGCATGATCGCGATCAGCTTTGTGATCCTGGAATTGATCATTGATCCTCCTGAATATATGTGCAAAAGATGATTCATCCGAAACTGGGGATTGGAAACTCCAGCTCCTCCAGGAGCAAATCTGGCCATCAAGCAATTTGTCAAGCAGAAAGTGCTTTTCAATTGACAAAAGCGGCCACTCTCAGAAAGTGACATCTGCCAGGCGCAGCGCAATGGATGCCCGTGAACCATGTCAGGTCAGGAATGAAGCAGCATTAAGCGACGTATTTCATGTGCCGTTGTTAGCCTGGCATTTGTTTTTTATCAAACGGCATGAAATATGCATTCAGGATGCCAGGCCTTTTTACGGGCCGCACTCAGTTTATCAGAGGAATGGAATGAGACTTATACTTACCTTTATCATAGCGCTGATCATCGCCACCCCGTTGATCGCCTTCCCTGTGAGGATATCGAGCTGGGAGGCCGATCGCGATGTCAAAACCCTCAACGCCATGCACATCAGCATTGACAGCGTGAACCGCTCTACCGGCACGATCATGGCCTTCGTGCGCCATGAAACCGAGTTTCAAAGTCTGCTGGCCGCCGGCTTTGACGCTATCCGGCTGCCCAATCCCGCTCCGGAACTGGCTCGCAAGCTCAACGACCCCCTCCGGGACGGCACTCCTCCCCAAAACGAGTATTACAGCATCACCCAATACCTCGATTTTATGGTCCAGACTGCCGCCCAGTATCCCAATATCTGCATCCTGGTGACGGCTGGGAACTCGATTCAAAACCGCCCCCTCTATTTCATGAAGATCTCGGACAACGCCTCACAGGACGAAGCTGAGCCCGAATTCAGATATATCTCCTCCATCCATGGCGATGAAGTGGTGGGCTATGACATGTGCATTCGCCTTATCCAGCAGCTGACAACTAACTACGGCACCGATACCAGGGTGACCCAAATGGTGGACAACACCGAGATCTGGATTTGTCCGATGATGAATCCCGACGGCTTTGTCCTTGGCCAACGCTACAACGCGGCAGGCATCGATCTGAACCGCAACTTTCCCATGCCAACGGGTGAACAGCATCCGGACGGCAACGCGACCGGACAGGAAAATACTGCCATCATGAATTTCAGCAACTCCCGTGGATTTCAACTCTCTGCAAACTTCCACGGCGGCGCGGAGGTGATCAACTACCCCTGGGATTACACCTACACCCTCGCTCCGGACGATGCCCTCATCCAGGCTGCCGCCCTCACCTATTCATCTCACAACAGCCTGCTCTATAACAGCACTGAATTTCCCCAGGGGATCACCAACGGAGCGCAGTGGTATGTAATCACCGGTTCGCTCCAGGATTGGTCATACGGTTATACCGACTGCATCGACCTCACTGCCGAGATCGGCAACAATAAATGGCCTCCCGCCAGTCAGCTGCCCACTTTCTGGGGATACAACCAGGAATCGATGCTGGCGCTGATCGAATTCGCTCAAAAGGGTGCGCGGGGGACCGTGACTTCCGTAGCTGGTCTGCCCTTGCTCGATGCCACCATCACCGTGGCTGGAAACGCCAAAGTGACAGGCACAAATCCTGGTCTGGCAGATTGGTACCGTCTGCTTTTGCCAGGCTCATATTCCATTACCGCTGCCGCGCCTGGCTACATTCCTCAAACCGTGCAGCTCTCAGTTCCGGCCACCGGATTTGTCACCCATAACTTCGTTTTGCAGCTAGCTGCCAACACGTATTTCAGTGGCCAGATCAGAAATGCCGACGGAAGCGGTATATCAAATCTTGTGGTTGCTTTGAACACCGTGCCGGAAAGAGTCGTAAACGCCGACGCAAACGGAACTTTCAGCTTCGGCTCCGTTCCGGAAGGCCAATATATCATCAGTTTCAGACAGGCCGGGCAGACTTTTTACAGCAAATCCTTCCTGCTCACGGCTGAAAACAACAGGCTGGTGTTTATTTATTCACCGCCTACCACGGTGTTTACAGACGTGTTTGACAATAGCAACAACTGGACGGCCACCAGTCCCTGGGGAGTAACTCCCTATACTGGCAACAACGTCCTTACCGATTCTCCCGGAGGCAATTACGCCAACAATATCAACAAGTCCTGCCGGCTCACCAATCCCCTCAACCTCAGCCAGATTGCCAGTCCCACTCTGAGTTACAGGACCAGATATTCCCTTGAGAACGGCTATGACTTTGTGTATGTGGAGGCCTCCACCAACGGCACAGACTGGCAACAACTCACCAGTTACACTGGTTCTCAAACCTCCTGGACGGACGTGAGCTTGTCTCTGGCCCCCTACAGCGGGCAGAACATGCACCTGCGTTTCCGCATCCAGACGGACACCAGCGTCAATCTGGACGGCATCTTCATCGACGATCTGGTGGTGGAAGGTATCAGTATGGACAATCGCTACTTTGGCGATCCGGACGGAGATCAGATCATCAGCAGCGCGGATATGCTGATCGTGCTGGATTACAGCGTGGGACTTGATCCCATCCCGCAGATCGACCCAATCCCATGGAATCAGACCCTCCTTTTTGCCTGCGATGTGGACCAAAACGATGTGGTGAATGCCGTGGACGCCTATCTGATCTATAAGTACATCACCGATCCCAGCTATCGGTTCCAGGCCCAGAACTCTCTCAATTATTATTTTGCAGGCGTGACAATGGATGTTGATGCTACGCCCGGGTTTTATCAGTTTAGTTTTTCACCCAGCGCGGACCTGGAAGTCTTGGAAACCCGGCTCAGTTCACCCGACAGCATTAGCGGATGGGAAGTGCAGTTTTTTCCAATGGGGACTGGTAGATGTTACGCTATGAACGACCAGACCAAACACTTTGCCTGGATCAAAGCACAGGCCGATCTGCAGTATATGAATCAATCATTCCAGACCCCCTTGGGGCAAATCATCTGCGATTATGCGCTAAACGGAACGGCGGGCCAGGTCACTCTGCTCACCGGCAGTTCCAATGACGACACCGAGCTTCCCGCCCCGATTTTCTCTCTGCATCAGAACTACCCCAATCCTTTCAACCCAAACACCACCATCTCTTTCAGTGTAACTGATCCAGCCAGCCCCAGCAGCCTGAGGATCTACAACCTCAAAGGCCAGCTTACCAAGACACTCTGTCACAGCCGTCTGGAAACCGGAATCCATAAGCTCAACTGGGACGGCAAAGATGACCAGGGCCGCTCTGTGAGCAGCGGTGTCTATCTTTACCGTCTGGAGAACGGCAGTCACACTCAAACCCGCAAGATGATCCTGGCCCAATGAAAACGCGCATCCTATCGATGATCCTGTTCTTGTTGTTGGCCCTGACGCTTGTGGCTTGCTTTTCCTGCCGCCCGCAAGCTCAAGAAATCTCTGAAACTACAGCTCCGAAACACGTGTTCCGCAAGGACGGAGAGCTCAGAATCAAAGGCCCCGACGGCTCAGTCAAGGGCAGCTTCGATATCGAGATCGCCGAAACGGAAGAAGCTCTGCAAACCGGCCTCAAGTTTCGCGAAAGCATGGAGCCCAACCAGGGGATGCTCTTTGTCTTCGACGGCCGCCAGAGCTACGGCTTCTGGATGCAGGACACCTATATATCTTTAGACATGCTCTTTATCAATTACGAAAACAAGATCTTTTACATCGCTGAAAACACTACCCCCTTCAGCGAGGAACCCATCGAGCCGGACGGCTTCAACCTCTATACCCTGGAGCTCAACGCCGGTACCTGCCAAAAACTCAATATCCAAAAAGGCGACACCATAGAATGGAAAAGAACTCCCTGATCCCCGTCCTGCGCGTCAGCGCTCTGATCCTGATTATCCTGCTGGCTATATCCTGTGGAAAAAAGCAAGGCGGCTCCGATGCCTCAAACAACCTCCAATCCGAAAGCGCGGAATACAGCGACGCCGTTAACGGAAGCGACGCGGACAGCCTCAAGCCCCAATACTATGAAGGCGGCGCCAGTTCCTCTGCCAGCGCCGCGACAGCTGATTCCACCATCCTCAAAGGCTTTAAATACAGCTGGACCGATTCCAAAGAAATCCCTCCCATCATCATCATCGTGGATGACTTTGGCTATGCCGATAAAGAACTCCTGCAAGGCTACGCCGATCTGCCCAGAGAAGTGGCTTTCGCCGTTCTGCCAGATCTGCCCGCCACGAAAAAGGCAGCCCAGATCGCTCAGCGGACGGGGCACGACGTCCTCATCCACGCGCCCATGGAAGCCAAACAATCCAAGCTGAAACCGGGAGAACGCTATATCAAGACTGGCCAGGATGCTGGCACCATCGCCTCGCTCATCGACGCCTTCCATGAGCAAATGCCCAATGCCATCGCCCTCAACAACCACATGGGCAGCACCGCCACCTCCGATAAAACCGTGATGAAGGCCGTGCTCGAACACCTGGCCCGCAGAGGCCTCTTCTTTGTGGATAGCGTCACCAGCGGTGAAACCGTGGGTTATAACATGGCCAACACTTTGGGCCAGAGGGCTGTGCGCCGCAATCTCTTTCTGGACGTGCCGGACAACAGTGATGCCACCCTCGCGGCCAAAATCTCTGACCTGGGAAGATACAAGGGCAGAGTGGAGCCCGTGGTCGTGATCACCCACTGCCACAATCAGGCCAAACTCGATGCCCTCAACAAGTTCATTGCCCAGATCAAGGCTATGGGGCTGAGGCTCACATCCCTTTCCGCGTACTACGGTGGGGGAGTGGCGCTGAACTGACCGGCAGGGCTTACAGGGTTTTAGGATTTGGAGTTTAGGGCTGCTCGGCCGCGATTACAGAGCTCCAAGCCACTCTGGCCACTCCTCCAATGTGTCCCCACGTTGAGTTTCCGTGTCCGCGGTTTCCTATTCTCACCATTGCATTGCTCAAAGTACAACATAGTAAACATAGAGATTGGTTGGGGGCCATTTTTCTCTAATCGGATGGGTTGTGAAATCCTGAGCATTAAACTCCAAGAGGGAGGACACTCCCTTGGTCAATCACACGTTCAAACAATCACTCGAAAAAAGCATTGACTTCAATCAGGGCTTGAAATCTTTGGTAAAGTTGGGAAACGATCTAATGAAAAAAGTTATCATTGCCATAGACGGTCCGGCGGCGTCCGGAAAAAGCACCACGGCGAGGCTATTGGCCCAGCGATTGGGCTATGTGTATCTCGATACGGGGGCTATGTATCGTGCCTGCGCTTTGCGGGCTTACCGTCTTGGGATCGCTGTCGATGATGTGGAACGTGTTGCCGCAATGGTGGATACGATCGTTCTGCGGATTGATTTTACGGCAGGCGTGAACCGCGTTTTCCTGGATGGTGAAGACGTCAGCGAGCAGATCCGCACCCCTGAGATTTCCGAATTGGCCTCCGCGATATCGGCCTTGCCTCCAGTGCGGCAAAAGATGGTGGAATTGCAACGTCGCATCGCTCAGGGAGGTGGATTCATCCTCGATGGCCGCGATATAGGCAGCTATGTGTTTCCCAATGCCGAGATTAAGTTTTTTTTGACCGCGGACCCCGACGAGCGGGCCCGACGCAGGCAGCTGGAATTGGCGGCCAAAGGCGTGAAAGCCAGCCTGGAAGAGGTCCGAGCCGATCTTTTACAACGTGATATGAATGACCGCAGCCGCGCTTTGGCACCCCTGGTGCAGGCATCCGACGCGATCCTGATCGACACCACTGGCCTCAGCATCGATGCCCAGGTGGAGAAGCTGCGCCAGATAGCGCTCCAGAGGTTGGAAACGCTGTGAATATCTGGCTGGCAGAGCATTCCGGATTTTGCTTTGGAGTCCGCCGCGCCATCCAGATGGCCAGAGAAGCCGCCTCAGTTGGAAAGCCCGTCTGCACGATGGGAGAGCTTATCCACAATCCCATCATCGTTGATCAGCTCAAGAGCGAGGGGATAGACGTCTGCGAAGACCCATTCTCGCTTCGCGACCATACGGTGATCCTCAGATCGCACGGCGTCACCAAAGACATGATGGAGACTCTGGCCCGCAACGGCAACCGGCTTGTGGACGCCACCTGTCCTTATGTGAGGCGTGCCCAACAACTGGTGGAAAGCATGTCTGAAGCGGGCTACCAGGTGATCATCATGGGCAACGCTGACCATCCTGAAGTGATTGGCATGCTCTCCTGGGGGAACGCTTCCACCCAAGTGCTGAAAGCGGATGACCGGCCCGAACTCACTGGAGGACAACAGCTTTGCCTGATCAGCCAGACCACCGAAAAACCAGAACATCTGGCCGATATGGTAGCGTGGCTCGCTCCCAGAGCGAACGAGCTGAGGGTCTTCAACACTATCTGCCTGGCCACTCAACAGCGTCAGGAAGCCTCAGAACGCCTTGCCCGCAAGCTGGACCTCGTGATTGTGATTGGCGGCTTAAAAAGCTCCAACACGAGGCAGCTTCACCAGCTCTGCTCTCAATACAGCCGCTGCTTTCAGATCGAAAGCGAAGCGGACCTGCAAGCGGAATGGTTTAAAGATTTTAACTCGATTGGCCTGGCAGCCGGAGCATCGACTCCCGCCGAGACAATCGTGGCGGTTTATAACCAGATCAAAGAAATAAATGGGGAACCCGACAGGGTGACTGCTGTCGGGGAAATTCCCTTGTTTAAGGAGGAATCATGTTAACTCATGATCAAAACGAAGTCAAAACCGACCAAACCGAAATTGACCTGATGGCCGGCGCAGACCAGACGTCGCAGACAAAGGAAGAAGAGCGGATTCCCTCACAGGAAGCTACCGCGGAAGTTGTGAACCCAGAACTTGAACCTCAGGAAGCCGAAGCGAGCGCTACTGAAGAAGCTCCAGCTCCTGAACCAATCGAAGAACCAGTAGTCCCAGCCGCTGAACCCGAAGTGGAACCAGTGGCCGAGGAAGCCGTTCCAGAACCGGAAGCAGCTGAAGAACCAGCTCCGGTCGAGGAAATCGTGCCAGAAGCTCCCAAGCCGGCCCCCAAACCCAAAGCCGAGCTTAGCCAGGAGGAAAAGGAACACGAAGAGCTGCTCAAGATGTATGATCAATACACAGACAGCTTTGAAAGCGGCCAAATCAAAGAAGGGACCGTAGTAGGCGTTACAGACAAGGATGTGGTGGTCGCGATAGGCTACAAGTCCGATGGCGTGATCCCGATCAGCGAATTTGCCTACAGCGGTATTCCTGAGCTGAATTCCACCATCATGGTCTTTATCAACAAGGTGGAAAACGGCGAAGGCAAGCTGGAACTCTCCAAAAAGAAAGCGGATTTCATCCACAACATCGAAAAGATCAAGCACTCCTTCACGGACGGAACTATCCTCCAGGGTGTGGTGCGCCGCAGAGTCAAGGGCGGCATGATCGTAGATGTGATGGGAATCGAAGCCTTTTTGCCGGGCTCCCAGATGTCTCTCAAACCTATCCCCAATCTCGATCAATTCATCGGCAAGGAACTCAGCTTCAAGGTTGTGAGCCTCGATGAAGATCACCGCAACATCATCCTCTCCCGTAAACAGGTATTGGAAGCCGAGGCCGCCATCAAAAGAGCGGACCTGCTGGAAAAGATTCAGATCGGCTCTGAACTGGATGGGGAAGTGAAGAATATAACTCAATATGGCGCCTTTATCGATCTGGGCGGGATCGACGGCCTGCTCCACCTCACTGATATGAGCTGGGGCAAGGTGAATCACCCCTCCGAAATGCTCAGTATCGGCGACAAGGTCAAGGTGAAGGTCATCAACTTCGATACCGAAACCCAAAAGATCTCCCTGGGACTCAAACAGCTCGTTCCGCATCCCTGGGAAACGATCGAACTCAAATTCCCCGAAGGGACCCGCATCACCGGTAAAGTGGTGAGCGTGAAGTCTTTCGGCGCGTTTGTGGAAATCGAGCCCGGCGTGGAAGGTCTGGTGCACATCTCCGAGATGTCGTGGACCAAAAAGATCGCCGATGCCCGTAAGATCCTCAAGATTGGTGATTCGATCAACGCCATCGTGTTGGAACTGGATAAAGAAAACAAGCGTATCTCCCTGGGTATGAAGCAGATGGACCCCAATCCCTGGCTCACCATCGAAGACCGCTATCCCATCGGAACCGTCCTCATCCGCAAAGTGAAGAGCCTCACGGCTTTCGGAGCTTTCGTGGAGATCGAGGAAGGCATCGACGGCTTGATCCACATTTCAGATATCAGCTGGACCAAGCGCGTCTACCACCCCCGCGAAGTCTATCGCAAGGGCCAGGAAGTGGAAGCTGTGATCCTCTCAATCGATCGCGCTCTCCATCGCATCGCCTTGGGCGTCAAGCAGTTGAGTCCCGATCCCTGGGAAAACCTCAACATTATACTCCCCGTCAACACCGAGGTCAAAGGCAAAGTCAGCAAGCTCATCCCCAAAGGCGTGCTGGTGGACATCCAACTGGATAACGATGTGGTGGAAGGGTTTATCCCCATCTCCCATCTGGCCATTCCCAAGCTGGAGCACTCCGAAGAAGCCTTCTTCGTGGGTGAAGTCCTGCCCCTCAAAGTCATTGAACTCGATATGGACAACCGCAGGCTGATCCTCTCTGTGAAAGCCTTCTTCTTCTCCCGCGATCCCAAGCTGCAGGAAGAATACATCGCCATCCACGAACAGTATATCCGCGACCGCATCGCCAAAAACCAAAAGAAGAAAGCCGAAAAGCAGAGCCGTGAGAAACAGAACTCCGACAAAGCCAAAACCGATCAGAACGATGAAGGCGGCGTGGCGGAAGAAGTCATGATCGAAGCTGAAACTCAGGCTGATCACGTGGAAACTGCTCCCGCTCTTGAAGAGCCGGTAACGGAAGCCCTTTCCGAAGAACCGATAGCCGAAGAAGTGGTGGAAGCCCTTGCTGAAGAACCGGTTGCCGAAGAGGTAGTGGAAGCTCCCATCGAAGCACCCGTAGTGGAAGAAGTAGTGGAAGCCCTTGCTGAAGAACCGGTTGTGGAAGAAGTAGTGGAAGCTCCCATCGAAGCACCCGTAGTGGAAGAAGTAGTGGAAACCCTTGCTGAAGAACCGGTAGTAGAAGAAGTAGTGGAAGCTCCCATCGAAGCACCGGTAGTTGAAGAAGTTGTGGAAGCTCACATCGAAGCTCCGGTAGTGGAAGAAGTGGTGGAAACCCTTGCTGAAGAACCTGTTGTGGAAGAAGGGGAGGAAACCATCGCGACCGATACGGAAGCCACTTTGGAAGATACCGAGACCAAACCAGTATAAACCATATATGTCAGAGGACATTAAAAACGCGATGACGGCCCCTCAAGGCCGTCATCCTTTATTTTGGCTGGATTTGCTGTTGCCGGTGCTGCTGCTGGCTCTACTGACGCCCCTGTTTCATATCTTTGATTGGGATATGGAGTTACAACGCTGGTGGTTCCACTCCGACACTGGCTGGGAAACCGGAGAGCTGGGCATCTTTCAGCTGCTCTACCGCTTTGGAAACCTCCCGGCGCTGATTCTGTCTCTGGGGGCCGTATTTGTACTGATTCGTGGCTTCAGCTCCACCCGTCTGAGCTCCTGGCGCAAGATGGCAATCTATCTGATCGCGGTGATGATCATCGGTCCGGGATTGTTGGTAAACACCTTGCTGAAAGACAGATGGGGGAGGCCCCGTCCGCGGGATGTGGTGGAATTTGGCGGCAAATATGCCTATGAAGCACCCCTGCAGATCGATCCCACCAGTCCCGGCAAATCGTTTCCCTGTGGACATGCCACCATGGGATTCTTCTTTTTCGCTCCGGCCTTTCTGCTCAGAAAATGGAGGCGCAAGAGCTCCCGTTCAAGCCTTGCCAGCTCGTCTTACAGCCTCGCTTTAGCATGGTTTGCCGGCTTGTTTGGAATCCTGATCGGCATTGCCAGAATGGCGCAGGGCGGTCATTTTGCCAGTGATGTGGTGTGGGCGGGAACGCTCGTCTGGATAGTGGCGGCGGGCTTGTATTATTTGATGAGGCTGGATGTGGCACCCTTCTCCAGACCACGCAGCAAAGGCAATTCCACCCTTAAAACCGGTTGGAAACTGCTGTTCTGGCTGCTGGGACTCGGCTTGATCGCCGGAGTGGGAGTGGCGACGCCCTATCAATCGCGCCGGGGATACAATTGGGCTGATCGGCAGAGCATCATCCTCAAGATGGCGGAAGGCGATCTAAACATAAGTTTATCAGATAGATCCAGCTTGAAAAGCGTGAGCAGCGGCTTCGGATTTCCGGGTTCCAAAATGAAGTGGAGCAAGCGTCTGACAGATTCAGACAGCCTGGACGCGATCTCCTTCACTCTGAAACGCACGGGATTCTTTACTGAAATGAGCAATGAAACCACTCTGCTGGCGGATTCTGTAGCCACCAGGCGGCTATCCGTCACGATGGACCAGGGAGACCTCAGCTTCAAGGGAAGAGGCATGGAAGCGCTTAGCTGGATGGAGCTTAGAATCCTGGATGGCGATCTGGAACTGCTCTTGCCAGCGGATATGGCAGTCGAGCTGGCCGTGGAACAAGCCTCCTCCATCCAAAATCTGCATCCCCACACACGCATCGTTCCAGCCGGCAGCCCCTCTCAATACCGCTTGTTCGTCCCCAGAGGAATACTCAGTGTGAAAAGCGCCGATAAATAAATGTGGACAAAAAGGCGCGGGTCTCAATGCTTGCGCCAGATTTTAAGTGACAAGGAGAAAGCAAAAGTGAAAAAAGGATACATCATTATTCTGGTGATCGTGCTGCTGGTGATCATACTGGCGGGAGGGATCATCGGACGTTACAACAAGATGCGCGTCTTGAAAGTGAACGTGCAGGAAGCCTGGGGACAGGTGGAAAACCAATATCAGCGCCGTTTTGATCTGGTGCCCAATCTGGTATCCACGGTGCAGGGAGCCGCCAATTTTGAGAAAAACACCTTGACCGCGGTGATTGAAGCGAGGTCTAAGGTGGGGCAGATGACCATCACTCCCGAGACGCTTTCAGACCCTCAGGCGTTCCAAAAATTCCAGCAGGCGCAGGATGGCCTCAGCAGCGCGCTCAGCCGCCTCATGGTAGTGGTGGAGAGGTATCCGGATCTGAAGGCCAATCAGAACTTCCTGCAGCTTCAGGATCAGTTGGAAGGCACGGAAAACCGCATCGCCACGGAACGGGTGCGCTTTAACGACAGCGTCAAGCTCCTCAACCAATACGTGGTCGTCTTTCCCAACAACCTGCTCGCCGGCATGTTTGGGATCAAGGAAATGCCTTTCTTCCAGGCCAGCAGCGGAGCCGATATGGCCCCTAAGGTGCAGTTCGAGTAGTATACTCTCACCAATAGCTTATGCGGCCATCGGGAATCAAAGTCCTGATGGCCGTTTGTTTCTGAATCACACCAATTCTTTCCAGCCTCCTTTGCATCACCTTTGCCTCACGTTTACCTCACCTTTGCTATGGCATGGGTGAAGAGCGGCGGGAGGGTGAGTAAGAAGCAAGTCAGCTTGCTTGTAACACTATACCGGATAACCCGCTCCAGCATAATCTTAGAGGCTGTTGGCACGCAGTTTGCTCCACTCCGGGATTCTGCATTTGAGTGATTTCACGCCACCCCTGCAGGGCCTGATAAAATGGAGCCAATCACCTCACACGCGCTTGCAGGTCCTGAGATTTGCATTGGCGCTTGACAAGATTTACCGAAACTGCCAGCGTGGCACTAACTAGCTATTAAGAGGTGTAACATGTATACAAAGAAGCTATTATTCCTGTGCCTGCTGGCTGTGATGGCAGTGGGCCTCAACGCTCGCGAGGACAACACGCATTCCTCGATAGGACTGCATTTTGGCACATCTTCCGGCAACGGTTACGCGATGCGCTGGATGGGACCCAAGCTAGGCTTGCAGGCTACTCTGGGAGCCTACACCAGCGGCAGCAACGACGTGAAGTTTAACGAGACCTATTACGACATTAATGATGAATATACGGACAACGAGATCACGATCAACAAAAAGGGACGCAGCACCTCCGGAACCGTGGCCCTGAACGGCTTGATCATGCTGGACCACTTCAACCGCGGTCGCCTCTATATCATGGCGGGAGGATCGTATACCTATCATCGTGAGAGAGTGTATTCCTCCAGATATATAAGATCCAACTACGATAACTACAACCTGGTCCCCAATTCCAAAACCTCCACCCGCAAGACGGAAAATCGTTGGACAGCGGGTATCGGCCCCGGCATCGAATTGGGGCTCAGCCGTCATTTCCGGATTGCCTTTGAGGTCCCGATCACTTACAACTATGATGATGAGATCATCATGTATATCCCCCAGGTGGGATTCTATTATTACTTCAATTGATAGCATCAATTTCTGCTCCACTCTCCGGATCACAAACTGAGATGAAGGGATTGGAAATCGCTCCGGTATTAGATATAGAACTATCAAGCTAAAGGAGCTGAACATGAAGAAGCTTGCCATGATAGCACTCATCGCCGCCGGTATGGGTGGCTTGCTGAGGGCGGAATCCATGTATGGAGCTTTCCAGGTGGAGACCAAACCCAGTGGGGCGGACGTGACTCTTTATGACCCGGATGTATATCTTAGCCAGACCCCCACACCGGTGTATCCGGTGCTGATGGATGAATACATGGAACTGAGGGAAGGGATCCCGGGACGCAGCATCATGCTGATGATCACCAAAAAGGGATATGTTCCATTGAAGCGCGCCATCTTCGTGCCCTTTACCCACGAAGCTGATTCTCTGGCAATCAGAGAGCCGTCGGTGTTCACCTTTGAGCTCGAGCGCGACGTCAACAACGAGCACTGGCGGGTTTGCGTTTATTACGGTTATCGTCATAGACATCCCAGGCCTCCTCAGCACGTGCATTTCCATCCCTGGTATCCACCCCACTATCCTCATCATCCCGGCTGGGGAACGCCTCCTCCTTCTCCCAAGCCCCCCGTGGTGTATCAAGGTGTGATTGTGAGCGGTACTTCGGAGGGACCGGATCTTACTGCTTCCGGCAGTCACAGTTCCGATCAGCCTCCCAGCAATGAAAAACCCAAGCCACCCAAGTTTCAAGCACCACCTCCTTCCAAATACGTGGCACCGGTGGTGGACTCCAAACCCTCGAAAAACCAGCCTGACAAAAAGAGCGTTTCCGAAGTCAAAAAGAACGACAGCCCCAAACCCGCTAAATCCGAGCCTGCCAAAATTGAGACAAACAAGTCCAAACCGGTAGTCACTCCCGCTCCCAAAACAGAAAAAGAAGAAGAGAAGGACACCAACACCAAAGCGGACAAAAAGAGCAAGAAGTGATTGAGGTCTCCATACCATAGCCTCTGAGTAAATCAATTCAGGCTGCTGGGTTCCAGCCAGTCGCGGGCAATAGTTTACGCCTGAGTAAACTAAATACAGCCTCAGAATTGGGGTTTTTGCACTGGCTCTGATGCTGGTGATTACAATTGTTCAATAGTCTCAGAGCGCGGTTTCGCAGAGCTTGTTTCCTGCCACGCCCTTATTCATGGATCGGGAGCCCGTCCTTATCTCCCCCAAGGCATCCCCAATAAAGTTCGGGATGGGTAGGAGCAGGTAGAGGGGGGCGAGGGATCGAGGGGTAAGGGAGGATATGGCTATACGCAACATGCATAGCGATTTATGAAAACATAAAACCCCCGGCCAAAAAACCGGGGGTTCATCGTTAAGGAGTGGATTAGTTATTCAATTGCAGAGTCTTGACGATTTCCTCCAGCAGTTGGGGACGCTCAGTCAGATCGCTACCGCTCAGGAAATCCCGGCGCTGTTGGAACCTGTCTTTGAGGGTGGCAAGATATTTGTCCAGGTTGCCTCTGGCTCCAGGTAAGTATTTATCATAATAACCAGGGAGGACCTTATCCACAGACGCTTTGGTAGGGATCATCGCGCCCGGCAGCATCTCCCATTTTTCCCATTCCAGCTGGTCAGTCAGGATAGCTGTCTGCATGGTGAGAGACGTTTGCAGCGGAATGGCTTCCAGCACGTCATCTGATTCTTTCCAGTAGCCGCGGGAGTTAAAGCAATAGACGTCGGCCCCGTTCTCCACCACCTTCACAAAGGCTTCCACGTCGCGATAGAGCTCATAGACGCGGAAGGGATTGGCAAAGGGCTCAAAGACGAGTTTGTTGAGCTCGTCTTCCGCGACGTTTTCGGCGCGGTTTCTTTGCGTCATCAAAGCGGCACCCATAGCCACGGCCAGATATTTGTTGTCGAGCTTGATCACAGGAGGCAGGACGCTGTCTTTCATCAGCCAGACCAGGGCTTTGGGGAAGGCGCAGCGGTTGACGTATTTACCCAGCAATGAACGATCCAGCAAAGCACGGCCATTGGAATTGCGCACATCCTGTCCCACCGGGATCCGCTTGCCATCGATCTCCATCACCATATGATTCATCAACGCGAGCGCGTATTTCCAATCGGGATGGTCGGTGGGACGGCTATCGGTCTTGTCGAAGAGGGTGGGTTCCCACACGCGGCAGAGCTTGTTTTCCAGGTCGATCTGAAAGGCGTCGTCATGCAGCACGACTTTGGAAAAACCCTTGGGCAGCGTGCCGGCGTTGTCGGCATTGTTGGTGTGGGATGATTTTCCCGTGCCGGAAAGACCGTAGAAAGCGATGGATCGTTTTCCCAGTTTGTGATAGGCAGGGTCTTCACACGTGCCAAAATCGATCTCTTTGATGCCACCGTGACAGGCGGCCATTCCGATCCTGATACCGGAAGTCCATGCCAGGGTGAGAGTGCCTTTCTTGCGCTCGCCAAAATAGCGCATGCCCATATTGACGATCACGTTGTGTTTTTCATCCACCAGGGCCAGTTGGGGGGCTCCGACGTTGTTGTAGAAGGGATCATCGCAGGTCCATTCGTTGAAAGCTACCAGGATCACGTCCTGAATCGGGAGTTTGGGGCTGGCTTCATACTGCTCTCTGAGTTGCTCGTAGGGGGCGAAGTTTAAGAGCCAGTTGTAGACGTTGGCGGCGTCTGATTCGGTGGTCACGAAAGTGGCCTTGATCATCAGATCTTTGTCCATTCCCAATATCGCTTCAGCTTTGATGAGCGGATAGTGCATCATCTGCCAGACGGCCTCTCTGAAATCGCCTTCCAGCTTGTTTTTCTGGCTGGGGTTCAGGCGATGATAGAAGCGTCTCGCTTTGGCAGTGCGGCCCAGGATGTTGCCGTGGCAATCATTCAGAACTTTGGTATCGGCGGGGAGCTTGTGAAGCTTGACAAATTCGGGATAGACGGGAAGGTCAGTTTCCGATACACCCGGTTGTTTGCGGGCCATTTCATAGGCTTCCCGGATGTCGATCTTGCGAACGTTGTGGTTGTTGAGAAGCGTTTCGGCGATCGCGCGAATGGGAGACATCTCCTTGATGTTTTTGTAGA
>JAGOIY010000148.1 GCA_017995405.1 Candidatus Cloacimonadota bacterium | reverse complement strand
CGGTCCGCCTCGCCGACCCCGAGGAAGATCGCCAGAACGACATGCTGGACAATGCCTTGGGGCTATATGCTGACCAACCTGATTCGATGCGGGCAATCCTGACAGAACTGAGCGCGTCACAATATTCCGATATCCGCCTCAAAGCCAATTTCCGGCTGGCCTGGATGCACAGTTTTGAGCTTGCCGACACCCTCGCTGCCAAACCCTATCTGGATGTTGTGCTAAATCATCCTCAGGGAGGCGATTACGCCACTATGGCCCGCAAGTTTTATGACGGCAAAAACTTCAAGTTTCCCAAGCCAGCCCCTGATTCCACGGCCCTACCTGATTCACTGGATGCAGAAGACCATCCTGCTCCCCCACAAGATGATAGCGACACCGCGGAACTGATGCCTGATGATCCAGACGCCGGACTTGAAATCCAGGCTGAATCAATCCCGGACAGCCTGGCCCCCCAGCCTCAACTACTCAATCCGCCGCCAAGCTCCGAGCCTGATTCGCTGTCCGCCCTCCCTATCATCGAGGAAATTGTGATTCCTGCCGTCACAGACAGCCTAGCTCCCCAGCCTCAACTACTCAATCCGCCGCAGATTTCCGAGCCTGATTCACTGTCCGCGCCAACTTACATCGAGGAAATTGTGCCTCCTGTCGTCCCAGATAGCCTGGCAATTCCTGCCATCCCAGCAGCGGAGCCCGATTCACTTGGCAATGAGGCCTCTCCTGCCCCCAAACCTGAAGCGCCGGAACCAGGATCAGACGGCAGCGGCATTATTCAACTCCCCACACCGGAATCTGAGGTCTTGCAAGATACAGCTTCTGAACCAGTTACAGAACCTGTTGCGCCCTGGGTGGACGCCGAAAGCGAAGGGCAGGAAGAAGAAATCCCTGCGATCCCAGCTCCGCCAGAAATCCCGCCCGGAGAGCCGGAACTTGAATGAGCGCCAAGCGGCCTGCCCTCACAGATCAACATCTCTACCTGCGTCTGCTGATCCTGCTGATAGCGCTGGTCGGCAACTTGGGGTCCTCACTTAGACAGCTACTGCTCCAGATCGGGCTGTTTCTGCTCTTTTCGCTTCTGGATGTCCACAGCCTCTTCAGACTGGTCAGGGCCCTGCGCTTCATCCTGGTGTTTTTAGCAGCCTATTGGCTTTTTGGCACCATTCTGGGCACTCAATTCCCTGTCATGCTGCTGTTTAGCATTCGAATGATCTTCTTTGCCCAGGTGAGTGTCTATGCTTTTTCCCATCTCAGTTTACCCAGGACTTTGCACGACTGCTCCGCCCTGCTCAAATACCACCGGGGGCGCGGTCTGCTCACCTATCTGGCAGCCACCGTGTTATTTGTCCAGGGATTTCAGAGACATTGGTCTCAAACTGGCAACAGCAAGGGTATCACCCTGACGGATCGCTTTATGAACGTCAGTAAAGCCTGTCTGGCAGAGGGAGACGCGATCGCCATCCGGCTCGATGCGGCCATGGCTGATCCCTCTTTGTACCAGGATGCCAAACCGGCTTCGGGCCTGATTGGACTGGCCCTAATGACCCTGATGGTGTTGGCGGGGGCCGTGTAATGCCCAGATATCTGATGACTTTTTGCTATGACGGGACTTGCTATCACGGCTGGCAGAAGCAACATAACGGTCGCAGCATCCAGGCCACGATGGAAAGGGCCCTGGGGCGGATGGAAGCTCCCAATCCCAGCATCACTGCTGCCGGCAGAACAGACACCGGAGTGCACGCTCTGGCACAAAAAGCGCACTTTGATTATCCTGATCGCATGAGCACGGAGCAAATGATCAAAGCCTTCAACAGCCTCTTGCCCATGGATATCAAAGCACTGGAGATCATGCCAGTTCCGGACGCATTTCATGCCCGCTTCGATGCCTGCGAACGTGGTTACCGCTATCTGCTGGCCAAGGCTCCCAACCCGTTCACGCGTCTCTACATGGGCTTCATTCCCCATAAACCCGTATTTTTTGAGAGACTTGGCAAGTATATCCCGGTACTCCTTGGTTCGCATGACTTCTCTTCCTTCGGACGCGCCAACCCCAACATCCCCAAGCGCGTCTGCGTGCTCAAAGAGCTGCAGGTCAGCGACATGGGAGATTACCTGGCCTTTGATCTGCTGGCCGATCGTTTTCTGCACAACATGGTACGCCGCATCGTCGGCAGCCTGATCAACTTTGCCGCCAAAGACCTTGCGGTGGAAGAACTGGGCCGCATCCTCGCCATGGCGGACCCCAAACAAACCCTGGTGGAAACAGCTCCGCCAGAAGGGCTCTATCTCACGCGTGTGGGCTACCCGGCTGAGAAGCTTGAGAGAGGGGACCAGTTTCCCGCGGATCTCGCTGATGATGAGAGGGTTGTGACAGCCAACGTGTCATTCCCCCGCAGGCGTGAATCCATCTCTTCACAGTTCACCCTTCTCTCTTCACCGTTCCCTTTCCAAACATCGTTTCGAGGTTAAAATGAAATACAGCATCCCGCGTGGGACCTATGACATCCTGCCATCCCAAAGCTATAAATGGCAATATCTTATTCGCCGGTTTCAGGATCACGCCGCCGCCTATGGTTACAGCGAGATCAGCACCCCCATTTTTGAATCCAGCGGACTCTTTGAACGCAGTTCCGGAGAGAGCTCAGACGTTGTCCAGAAAGAGATGTACCGTTTCACCGACCGCAAAGGAAGGGAGTTTGCCCTCAGACCTGAAGGCACCGCCCCGGTGGTCCGCAGCTTTGTGGAAAACGCCTGGGATGCCAGCGGCGTCAAGACCAAGCTCTATTACATCGGCCCCATGTTTCGCTACGACCGTCCTCAGGCTGGTCGCTACCGTCAATTCTGGCAGTATGGCATCGAGTTCTTTGGCTCCCAACACCCTTTTTACGACGCGGAAGTGATCGCGCTGCTCTGGACATACCTGAGCGGCTTGGGCCTCAAGAAGATACAGCTCAGGATCAACAGCGTGGGCTGCCCCAACTGCGTGAGCGGATACGAGACCGCCCTGCGCGAGTATTTTCAGCCGTATCTGGAAAAGCTCTGCTCCGACTGTCAAAAACGTTATGAGCTCAAACCCAAACGCCTGCTCGATTGCAAAGTACCTTCCTGCCAAGCGATCGCCAAACAAGCCCCCTCGCAGCTAGATCACCTTGACGATGATTGCCGTCAGCACTTCGACAGCGTGCAAAAACAGCTCGACCTGGCCGGAGTGCCATACATCATCGATCCCCGCATCGTGAGAGGCCTGGATTACTATTCCCACACCGCCTTCGAAGTGATCTTTGAAGGCCTGGGCGCTCAAAACTCACTGGCCGGAGGAGGACGCTATAACTATCTGGTGGAACAAGTTGGCGGTAAAAGCGTGCCAGCCATCGGCTTCGCGGGTGGCTTCGAACGCCTCATCCTGGCTTTGGAAGAGGAAGGCCTCCAGATCAGCCTGGAACCGCGTCCGGACGTTTATGCCCTCGCCATGGGAGAAGCTGCCGCAATTGCTCTGCTGCCAGTCATCTACGGGCTCAGAAATCTGGGAGTCAAGGTGGACCATGATCCCGAAAAAGGCTCTTTCAAGGCTCAAATGAAGGCTGCCAATCACTCCGGGGCCAGGTTCGCGCTCATTATCGGAGAGGATGAACTGGCTGCTAACTCCATCATCCTCAAGGATATGGAGAGCGGAAACCAGCATAGCCTGCCACTAAATGATATCAAGAGCCTGGCGCGGCAGATCACGCTGCAAGAGCAATCGTCTTAGCCTTTTACCGTATATAAAACAAATCCTGTCATAGAGATTGGGAACAATTGTAACATCAGCTGTAGAACTAATGCGAAAAGGCCAACTTGGAGTTCAAAGCCCCTGGACATAATAGGCGTTTATCTTCTTGCTTGACGGGGCTTTGGACTTCAAGCAGGATATCGGAGCGAGTGGCATCACTTGGAGTTCAAAGCGCTGGGATAACATACACATCCATCTCTTTATGTCTGAGCGCTTTGGACTTCAAGCAGGATATCGGAGCGAGT
>JAGOIY010000147.1 GCA_017995405.1 Candidatus Cloacimonadota bacterium | reverse complement strand
CAAGAAGGAGTCAAGCCGATGAAGAGAATCTTGATCATAGCTCTGCTGTTTTCAACGCTGGGACTGGGCATTTTGGGTGCTCAGGAGATCAGCGGTTTTCAGGCCAGCTTTGTGGACAAGCGTTACGAGATTAGTTTTTCGATCCCCGGGGGTTCCG
Organism: Candidatus Cloacimonadota bacterium; assembly: GCA_017995405.1. Classification (GTDB taxonomy): domain Bacteria; phylum Cloacimonadota; class Cloacimonadia; order Cloacimonadales; family Cloacimonadaceae; genus UBA3900. The sequence continues at coordinate 3,859 of JAGOIY010000147.1, read as the reverse complement.
CTTCCGGAAGGTATGACCTGTTTATCTACACGCGTCTGGTGGGCTCGGAGGCCTGGGCCAAAGCCAGCACCATTTTGGGGGATTTTCGCAATCTGCCGGCCTTCCACAACGGCAAGATCTTTTGGGACCCCTTCTTCGACTATCGCAAGGAAGGCAATTACGAGTTCCGGCTCTACGCGGTGCCGTTGCAGTATGTGAAGAGCGACTACAACTACACTAAGGTGACCCAGGTGGGCATGCTGAGGGTGTTCAGCGATCAGAGCGCGGCCACCTACCGTCTGAACGGCAAAGACATTCTGAGCACGGACCGTCCCGCGCTGCCGGTTGGAGATTATGAGGTGAGCCTGCTGCAAAACGGCGTGGTGATCGAAACCCGCACCGTGAGCATCCTGCCTTTCCAATATACCGAGACGGACCTTTCCCCCCGCTTTGGCAATCTTACCCTGAGCTGCAACCTGAGCGGAGCGCTCTATGCCATCGGAGACGGCTCCTTCAGCGATCAGGCCAGTCATCGTCTCAAGACCGGCACCTACAAGGTGAAGGTCAATATCCCCCAAAGCAATTCCGCCTATCCATCCCTCAGCGCTCAGGCGGACGTGGTGGTGGAGCATGGCCGCGAAAACACCTATCGCTTTGAAGTTCCCTATGGCACTCTGAGCCTCAGCGCCGATCTGGACAGAGTGAGCTATCAGCTATTGGGCAAAGACTTTCAGGACATCCAGGGCATGATGCTGAGCCCCGGCAGCGTGGAAGTGAGGGCCATCAGCGATGACAACACGGCCCGGATCACGCAGATCATGAACCGCAACCTCACGATCACCAACGGGGCCACCACCACCCACAGCTTTAACTTCAAAGACGCCTGGGGCTTTTTGAGCGTCAGCACTCCCAGTCCGGCCAGCTTCGTGACCGTCAACGGCTTCAAACTCACTCCCGGCGATGCTTTTAAGGTGCCGGAGGGGATCTACAAAGTGACGGCCGTGATGCCGGACGGCAAGATCTTTGGTCCCACCGATGTGAAAGTGCAGCCCGGCCAGATCAGCGTTCACAACTTTGGAGTGGACCCGGACGTCAATCTGGACGTGGTGAAGGTGCCCAAGTCCTCCAAAAAGAGCAAGACGGAAATCTTCAAGTGGCCGCTTTCGGATATCAGCCTTCTGGGTGTGCTCTCCGACGCCAACCGTTTTCCCAATCCGGACGCTCCCAGCGATTCGCTCAAACCCAATAAGAACCAGCAGGACCTCGCGTTGGGCATCAGTGCCGTGGGCGTGATCGAGACCAAGATGATGAGAAACATGGGCAATCTGCACTACTTCTGGAGCGTTGGCGTGCTGGACCAGCTCTATTTTATGATGGACACCCGTTCCAACAAGACCAGCTTTGCCACCGATGCCGTTTCATTGGGAGGCGGAGCAGGAGTGAAAGCTTTTGGGGAAAGGATGTACTTTGAGCTCAGCTTCAAAGGCTCGCTGAGCACCCAGACCCCGCTCTACCGCACTCTGACACTGTTTAACCCGGCCGATACAACGAATGTGAAATACCGCTATGCCGTGAGCCTCAAGGTGGACCGGGGCGACAAGACCATCCACACCGCCAACAATCTGGAGTGGGGAGGAGCTTTTCAGGCCAAGGCCAAGCTGCAATACCGCTTTTCCAAGCTGGCCAATTTCTATGCCTTCGCGGCCTGGAGACTACAGACCGAAAACAGCGGCAAATGGTATCGTGACGATGAACTCACTGCCTGGGAAAACGATGGAAGCCTGCCCAAACCCGCCACTGTTTCGGACCTTCGTTTCCCCACCCGCAACGTGATCTTCAGCGGCGAGAGCCTCATCTTTGGCCTGGGCTTCAGCCTGGTAGCCTGGTAAAAAGGACCGCCGATGCTACGCAAGCTACTGCTGGCGGGACTGTTCTGCCTGGTGCTGATCCCGGTCCTGAGATCGGAGGACGCCTACAAGGTGATGGAGCAGGTCCGCTTTCTAAAATCCTGGCTGGATATCAATCCCAAGCTGGAGGATGTCATCGATCCCCAGATCAGTCCTCAGCAGCTGGAAGAGCGCAAAGAGGAGATCCGGGGTGGGATCAGAAGGCTGCTGGCCAGTTCCAGCGAGCCGCGCAAAACCACCAAAATCAAGGTGTTGGGCTATTCCAACCAGCGCGGCGCCCTCTCCGTGGACAACCTCGATCTGAATCAACATTACTATTTCGCGATGCCCTATCGCCAGGCCGAAGGCATCATCAAAAACCCCAAAACCTGGTATCTGACCGCCATCCGGGAGCTCAACTGGGAACTGGAATGGATCTATAAGGACTGGAAGCTGCAGGGAGCGGAGATCAACTATGCCCAGCAACCGGAACCGGTTTACACTATCCCGCCCCGCTTGCCGATCGAGTATTTCACGGAACCGCAACCGGATATCAACGAACGTCTGTTAAGCTCAGAGGCCAATGCCTATCATGCTTATCAGCGTTTCCAGGCTGGCGATTACCCCGCCTCCCTCAACGGCTTTGAACAGCTCATTCAGGCAAGCCCGGAGCCCAATCCGGTGTATTATTACTGGCTGGGACGCAGTTTTCTGGCACTGGACAACGTGAACGAGGGACAGACCTGGCTGAAGCTCTATCTGGACAGCGGCGATGCCAGTTACACCACCTCTGCCAAAGACCTGATGGAGATCATCAACCGCCAGTACCACATCTTCCGCAGTTTGGATAAAGCGGCACTGCCACGAGAACTGGTCACCAACGAAGGCGAAAGCCGCTACACGGTCCATCCCGTGGATGGCAGTCTGTGGTTTTCATCCGCCCGCCCGGCAGATTTCAACGGCTCCAACCTCTGGAGAGCGGAAAAGACCGATACCGGCTGGGCCAACCCTATGCCGGTGAAAGAATTATGCTCCAATGCCGATGAAGCTCCCGGTTCCTTTTCACCGGACGGAAAAACGCTCTGGATAGCAGGAAAATACGACAGCGGCCGCCGGGACTTTGACATCCTGAGCAGCAGCGCCACGGACAGCCTCTGGACCACGCCTCTCATGCTCAGAGAGCTCAACAGCAGCTATGACGACATCGATCCTCTCTTGATTGGCGATAAGGTGCTGATCTTCAGCTCTTCCCGTCCGGAAGGACAGGGCGGCTTTGACCTCTGGTATAGCGAGCTCAAAGACAGTCTTTGGCAGACGCCCGTCAACCTGGGGCCGGCCATCAACACGGCCGGGGATGAAGATTCACCCTGGCTGAGCTGGGATGGCAAGACGCTGTATTTCAGCTCCAACGGCTACCCTGGCCTGGGCGGTCACGATATCTATAAGACTGTAAAGCTGCAGAGCGGTTGGCAAAGCTGGTCGCTGCCTGAAAACCTGGGCCCGGTGATCAACACTCCCGCCCGGGAACGTGGTTTCCTGCAGCTCAAGGATACCAATCAGGCCATCCGGGTCAGCGAGCGCGCTGGCTATCCGTATGGCGAATATCTGGTTCTTGATTACGCGCCCCGGTCTTACTGGAGCGTCAATGAGCAGGGCTATGCCGTCTGGCAGCAAGATCAGGACAAGACCTCGCCCCTGACCGGGACCGTGAGGATCGAAGCGATCGCCGAGCCCAAATTCTACAAACTCACGATCAGCGTCACTGCGTCCACAGGCCAGCAATTGCAACCCGAGCTCAAGCTTCGCTACCTCATCGACGGGATTTCCTATCTCCAGACCGCCCGGCCCAATCAACTGGGCCTCTACGAGACAGAACTGCCTCTGGCGGAAGTTTATACGGTGGAATGCAGCCTCAGCGGTTATAAGGACTACAGGCTGGAGCACAGACCGGGAGCCGAGAGTTCCAGGCAGCTGGATGTGGTGATGGAGTGAGA
>JAGOIY010000146.1 GCA_017995405.1 Candidatus Cloacimonadota bacterium | reverse complement strand
GAAATCCCTCTTTTTCCCCTTTTTCCCTTTTTCTGCGTTCTATATGAAACTCAAAACAAACCTCAGAGAAAGCGGAGAAAGCAGAGAAATCAGAGGTTTGATAAATAATGAGATATGAGAAAATGAGGGTTCATTTGGATTGGCAAAAGTCCTCCAATGGCATGCCCGTTCTCGCGTACCGCGTAACCAGTAACCAGTAACCAGTAACCTGTAACCATAAAACCGCATTCGTGTTATCCTGCTTAATCACACGCAGTAGAGATGCCGTGGCCCCTCCGGCGAAAATCCCCGGAGAGCGCACGGCATCTTCACGGCGGGTAATAGGGAAGCTATATGGGAATTTGAACCTGAAACACGATACTAACGGACTGAGATGTTTTCTAACTATCACTTGATACTTGAGCAGAACCTGATCATGATCTCAACTGACCCATAGCCCATTTTTGAGCTTTGGGTGGGGCATGGTTGGACTGAGAATGAACTATGTCTATAGGGGACAATTGATTATTTGGGTCAGATCAATTATCATGTGTCAAAGTATGCTGGCAGAATTAGTATGTCTTTTGTAAGTGATTTGAAAACAGAAGGTGGAATCATGGCAGTGAACTACATAAAAAACCTGGAAGCCGGCAAAGCATTGAAACTGGAAGCACTTGTGCAATACAGTCAGGGCCAGATCGTGAGCCGGACCCTGGCCCAGAATAAAGCTGTAAGTCTCACTCTCTTCGCGTTTTGGCAAGGAGAGGAGATCAGCAGCCATGATTCCAAAGGTGATGCGCTGATCAGCGTTTTGGATGGAGAAGGCGAGATCACGATCGGGGACCAGACCCATATGGTGAAAAAAGGTGAATCCATCCTGATGCCGGCTGAGATTCCCCATGCCGTGAAAGCAGTTACAAACTTCAAGATGTATCTGACGGTGGTGTTTCCGGATCAATGACTATTTGCTTTCACGGTATTCAAAGTGAATCTTAGCGCTATCTGAACTGCCGTCCTGATGGGACTCTGATGGTCGAGGGATCTCGTGGTTCTATCTGTATTGTCTTCCCGATGGGACTCAAAGCGCCAATTATTCGCTGGCTCTGAAGCCAGTGATACTAATCAAGCAACAGCTTTATCCTGGCAGAATAGTTTACAGCAGGGTGGGAGCTCAGACGCGGACAGGCTTATTCCGGGTGAGGAATACCAGCAGACCGATCAAGGCGGGGATAATATCCTGGACTACAAAGAGGGTGAGGGTGGTGGAGATGGCTTGCGCGGCGCTAAAACCAGCTTCACCAAGGAAATGGACGGCGAAACTTTCACGCAGTCCCAGTCCGGCCAGCGTGATGGGAATGCTGTTTGAGAAGTTGGTGAGGGACATGAGCTTGAGGCTCTCGGGCCAGGAAATCTGAATGTGGGTATTCAGGATCAGCCAGTACTGGCTGTAGGCGATAAGTGCAGCGCCCACTTGCAGTAAGGCCATGCGAGGTGCGAGCTGTTTGTACGCTGGCAGGGCTTGACGTCCTTTTGGCCAGGCTTTCAGGATGGGGATGCCCAAAACGGGGGCTGCCAAACAGAGTGTAAAGACGATCACCCTGAGCCACAAGGGTATAGCTGTGAAATAAAAGAGCGCCGCACCCGAGGCAAAGCTCCAGGTGGCCCAGGTGAGGAAGCCGCGCTCGATTCCGAAGGCCAGCACCGAAGCCATGTGGCTGGAATTATCCACCCAGAATACCTTTCCCAGGCTGGCTGGCCCGCCCGGAACGGCAAAACGCAAAGGCAGCCCGATCAGGTAGGACTTCAGCACGTCGCGGTCGTTCATTTTGTAGGAGGGATTGAGGCTGAGGGCGTGGCGCCAGTTGCGGAGCTGGGCCCAATGCCGTAAAATGGAGCCTCCGCAGAGGACAATAAACATCCAGAGGGGTAGCCTCAGCATGGATTTCAGTAACTCTCTCAAGTCTATGTCTTTAAAGACTATATAGAGTATGTACGCGGTGATGAGGACCTTGAGAACGTAGAGCAGGGTCTTGATCAGAGGGCGTTTTAGCCGGTTCTGCAGTCGGATGGATATCTGCTCTTTAGGTGGCATTCTGCCGCTTCAGTCCTCAATTCCACAAGCGGCCAAAGCCTGGTTGATAAGGTCCTGGGGCGGAGGGCTCAAATAGCCGTCTTCCATCATCTTATGAGTGAGAGAGCGGGAAGCGGTGATGTCCTCCATGGCGATCTTGAACACCTCTTCTCTGCTAAGCTGAATCTGGGCCACTCCATCGGCGATGGCTTGCATGGCCACGTCAGCCGCCTCGTGGGCAAAGACTTCCGTCTCGTCCATGGTGGGAACGATGCTTTCTGGATCAATGCCGCGGTTACGTGCAAAGAGAGCCAGAGAATGGGCTGCGGCGATGGCCATGGAGTCTGTGATCTTGGTGGCCCTCACTGTGAGCGCGCCTTTGAGGATACCGGGAAAACCGCAGGAGTTGTTGACCTGATTGGGGAAGTCACCCCTTCCGGTGGCAACGATATAAGCGCCAGCGGCTTTGGCATCATAGGGATAGATCTCCGGCACGGGATTGGCGCAGGTGAAAACGATCGCCTTGGGGGCCATCAGCCTGATCCAGTCAGGTTTGATAGTATTGGGACCGGGTGTGGAAAGTGCGATCAGCAAGTCAGCGTCCCGCATGGCTTCTTCCATGGTGTTGTTGCGCAGGGGATTGGTATTCTGTGCCAATGCCCATTGTTTGTAGCGAGTGGGATCCATCTCAAGGTCTTTGCGGCCCAGATGAATGCCGCCCTTGCTGTCGAAAACGGTAAGGCGGGCAGGGTCTAAACCGCTCTGCAAGAGGAAGCTGGCGATGGTGGTGTTGGAGGCCCCGGCACCAAATAGCACCGCTTTGATGTTGCCCATAGTCTTGCCGGTAAGCTCCAGAGCGTTGATCACACCGGCCAGAGTTACACAGGCCGTACCCTGAGCGTCGTCATGCCAGACGGGGATCTGGCAGGCCTCGCGCAGTTCGTCCAAAACCCTGTAACAATTGGGCTGGGAGATATCTTCCAGATTAACGGCCCCCACGCTGGGTTCCAGCATTTTGACAAATTCTATCAATCTGGCGGGATCGGGTTTGCCATTGGCATCGCGGTTATTGACACAGAGCGCGATGGCGTCGCAGCCGCCCAAATACTTCATCAGCATGGCTTTGCCTTCCATCACACCCAGTCCTCCCGAGGGACCGCAATCGCCGTCTCCCAACACTCTGGTGCTGTCTGAAACTACGGCTACCAGGTTGCCGCGGTTGCTGAGGTCCCAGCTTCGGGACGGCAAATCACGGATGGCCGTGGAGACGGAAGACACGCCAGGCGTGTACCAGACGTTGAACCAGTTGAAGCCCCAGATTCCGGCTTTGGGGACGGTCTGCATCTTGCCTCTAAAGTGAGTGTGCGTGAGCTCCGAGAGCTTTTTGAGAAAAGCCGTCTGCGCTCCGGCTACTTGGGCGGCCGGAACTTTGGCGGCAAAGAATTCCTTCATGTTGCTGAGGTCCTGGCGGAGTTGGGTCATTTTATCTCCCATGTACCGTTTTTATTTGAACCCTTACGGGTCACCAATCCCATGGCTTTCAATCTCTGGAGATGCCTTTTCACGGTGGAGGTGCTCATCCCAGTAGATTGAGCAAGCTGATCATAGGTAATCCCGGGGTTCGCGGCGAGTAAGGTCAGGAATTGGTTTATTGGGTCATTTATTGGGTCATTTATTGGGTCACTGGATAGAGTACCCTTGCTGGGGCGGGTCTTTCCTTCAGACTTCATAGGTTTATCAGTCACATCGATTACGTGCTCTGGTGATTTGCTGAGAATAGTTGATCTCAGATAATCGTCAGTAGCTTCAAAGTGAGGCTGGGTATTGTTAAACTCTTTCAGGATCGGGATCACTTTGGTGCGTATTCCCATTCCCCGGGCATCCACATATTGGTAATCTCTGAGTACTTCCATGATCAGGGTGTTTCTGGGAGTGCGTCTTCCTCCGATCATCTTTTCCACGGTCATCGAATTGGGCAAGGCTCCCGG
>JAGOIY010000025.1:16722-19378 GCA_017995405.1 Candidatus Cloacimonadota bacterium | reverse complement strand
AGCCTCAAGCTTGGCCAGTGTGCTCAAGGTCAGTTCGCTGGACTTCCCGGTGATGGCTTTGGCAATAGCTAAGCTTAGACTCCGATTTCTGACCAGGTATGAGAACAAGGCTGTTTCATCCGCATTTAGCTGTAGTCCAAGTTTGCTATGCAAATCACTGACTGGTTGTGAGATGATCTGTCTCTTCAGAATTGAGATCGAGAAGCTAAAGTCGGATTTATCATTCGTGATTTGAGCAGGAAACAGACCCAGTTTACGGCAGTCCTCCATAATAGTCCTGATCCCGGTTCCTGCCTCTTCACATAGCCCAATCTGGCGAAATATCCTTACGATCAAGGGATTGCGGATCGGGTGGTGCCGGGACTCGAGCAGGGCTTCAACACTGGAATAGGCAGAGCCGGGATTCCAGAATATGGTCTTATCCTTGAAGATCTTGATCTCGGCTTTTCTGGAGGCATCGCCAAAGTCTTGGTGGATTAGCAGGTTCACTGCTGCCTCACGAAAAGACCTGAATTCCAAAGTGTCGTCTTTGCGCTGCAAGCTTGTCTCATCCAAGGAGAAAGGGATGTCTGCAATCAGGGAATACTTGTCGATGAGCACCCTCCAGGCCTCGAAGAGGTTGCTCTCAATTACCAGCCGGTCATGCCAGCGTTTATCGGCGTCCCAGTTATCTTCCAGTTGATCAATACGCTGATAATCCACTACTGGCCTGGAAAGAATCTGCCTCACAAACCGGTCTTGTCCAAACAGTAATATAGACGCTTTGGTTGGGATTGCTTTCCCTGCTTCTTCGACCAGTAGTCCCATTTCCAGCAGAAAGTCCAGATCACTCAGATGAGCATATTTGCCTGTGTGGTTCTTATCCAGAAGTGCCCGGAACCAATTCAAGGTAGAGGAATTGCAAAATACACTTGAATCAACGCCATGCTCCAAACTTCTGTCATAGGGAGCATCGCTGGCGTCTCGAATGAAGGCCCTCAGTTCAGACTCTGTGCATTGTTCATCCCCACCACCTCTTCTGATGTATGCCTGGTCAATTCTCTTGCCTAGATAAACTGGCTTGTCCTTGCGGTCAGATTCAGGGATATGGAATACCAATACATGTTTCCCATCTATCTCGTGTAGTTCGGCATCTGAGAGTATCACCCTACTCAGCCTGCCTCCGTTGCGCAGGCAGCTAAGAAAGTCATTCTGAACCTTGTCTACATTTTCTACACCAACAATATCCCGTCCGTCTTTTCCGGTGCTTTCTTTGACTCCGAAAACAAGGTAGCCCCCACTGGTATTGGCAAAGGCAGACACGGTTTTATAGGCATCGTCCGATACACCATATCGGCATTGTTTGAACTCAATGCCAGTCCATTCCGGATTCTTTATAGCTATCAGCAGCTCTTCTTTGTTCATGTTGAGGCTTACTCCAACACTATTCTTACCCGCTGAGGGCTCTTTCCCTGAGAGAGCGAGTCACTGTATTGATCTAAGACCCGTTTCAATCCAGTAGGGGCGATCGATCCTCCAGCCTGCTTAGCCCAAAGCCGGTCTTTGGTTTGGGCAAGTAACGCAAGGGAACAAAGGACCAACGCGAGTATATTGAGTAGCCTTCTCATAGATCGCTCCTGAAGTTTTCACAGAATATCTGTTGATGGAGTGCCACTAGCAAGGGCGGTATAAACACACACCGCGGTCAAGGCTGTGCTTGGCTGGCCTGCTACAAGGGATTCCTGTTTCACGGTTCCTCCAGTAAAGATTAAAAAGAAATCACTGTTTACATGTTTGAATATCCCGATAAAGCTGTCAACAAATATCGGCGATCCTGGGAGGAATATTTTTGCTGGGACTCGGAGCATTATGCGTTACGGGTTATGCGTTACGCGGTTTGCGTGATGCTTCACCCAAGCGTACACTCAGTTGGCGCGAAAAGCCAACTTGGAGTTTATTGCCCCTGGACTGAATCGGCGTTTATCTCCTTGCTTGAGGGGGCTTTGGACTTCAAGCTATATCGGAGCAATCATGCCCGCGGATGTGCTGGTTGAAGTCCAAGCGGCCCGTAAACTCGCTGCCATATATACTCTTAGCGTGGCCGCTTGAACTCCAACGGGTCAACGGCCTCGCTGTTTTAGCGCAAGCTCTTCAGCCGGTCGTGATGCTCACGCTATTAGTAAACAAGGGGTGGAAGTTCCACCCCTTATTACGATCAGGATAACTTATGCTGTTTATCTTCCCAGGATCTCATTTACCCAGGCGTTGAGCGTGTCTTTGAGGGTGGGGCTGTAGCCCTTTTCCACTCCGCGGACCATGCCTTCGCCGTCGATAACGCAGATGAAGGGGATGCCTTCCACGCCGTAGAGGCTGGTCAGTTCTTCAGTGCCAAAGAGCAGGTGCATGGCGTATTTGTTGTCGTTCATAAACTTGATGACGGCCTGTTTGTCGTCTTCCCAGACGTTGATGGAAAATACTTGCACGCCTTCAGGCATGTCTGTGGCCATCCATTCGTTGATCAGAGGCATGGCGCTGCGGCAGGGCCCGCACCAGGTGGCCCAGAAATCCAGGATCAGGATCTGGCCGCGCAAGTCTTTGAGGGAGATGATGTTGCCTTCAGGATCAGGGAGGATCCATTCCGGGGCGGGATAAGCTTCAAAGCCCTGGGACTCGGCAG
>JAGOIY010000025.1:0-16622 GCA_017995405.1 Candidatus Cloacimonadota bacterium | reverse complement strand
AGGTTCGGTAGGCTCAAGCTCAATGCCGGCCAGTTGAGCGGCATATTCCATCAGGGCGGGCCAGTTTTCGTGGGCCGCGATGGGTTGTTGTTCCAGGCCTCTGAGGTCTTCCAGGGCGATGGTCTTGCGGTCCACCATCATACGCAGGATGTCGATCACTTCACCATACTCGCCCAGCTGATAATGGGAATTCACCATCATATACTGGATGTCTTCATAATCCATCCAATTGGGGCTTTCGTAAACGGTCTCGGTGACTTTCGCGTAATAGCCGTTGGAGTAGAGGGCGGAGCAATACGCCACCACTTCATACATTTCGCGGTCCGCGCCTTCCAGCATACCGTCCGCGATAAACTTGTCGATATAGGCTACCTTGCTGTTCCACAGCAGGTCAAATTGACCGGCGTCGGCCATGATTTTATCCACCTGGCGGATTTCGTTGGAGAAAGGCACCTGGTTGAGGACTTTGAGATAATACTTGTAAGCGCGGTCGGCATTTCCCGCGATGATCTGAGTGAGCAGATAGGCGGACTGGGCTTTGACGTCTTCCGGGAAGCGGATGGAGTAGGCCCTCAGGCGGCCATTGTCCTTCCTGAGCCACTTGGTCCACTGTGCCCTGAGGCTGTCATCGGGCGCGGCGGTGGTGAAATACTTCCAATAAGTCTCACCCAGCAATTGATAGCCATAAAGCCCGCGGGGATAGTCATCTATGAGGTCCCGGGCGTCTTTGATGGCCTGGGATTTATCATCAGCCAGCCTGTTCAGCAGATAGTGTGAGAGGGGATCCCCATCATCCTGAAGGGCCGCGAAATATACCTCGCGGGCACTGGCCGGGTCATAGTTGATCCAGGCATCCTGGAAGGCGATGGTATCCGTGAGATCGTTTGGGTCCACCAGATAGAGCGGCAATTCTTCCGTCCGCTCCAGCTCAAAGAGGCTTGAAACCAGCGCGAAGCGGTTGTAGTAGTCATCCAGAGAGGCATGATCATTGGCCAGGAGCTCGTAAACTCTTTCATAGTTGAGCGCGTCCTCAAAGTAGTAGGGCACCAGCTCCGCTTTGATCTCGGCAAGGGTGCCAGCCCATTCTTCCTGAGCTTCCTGATTGACGATGATCCCGGCCATGGTGAAGAGCAGATCGTGAAACTCTTCGATGGGCTGCAGACGGGTGGGATCGATCTCCACCATCCAGGGATCCTTTGCCATAAAAGCCTCATCGAGCAGATCGCCGGCCTGATCAGACCTGCCGCCCCGGTTGAGGGCCCAGACACCTGCCAGACGGTGATATTCATCGTCAGGAAAATTGTGATAATAGGTCATGAAGTGGACCATGTCCAGATTCAGCATCTCTTTCACGGCCTCAGGCTCGTCAAAATAATCCTCCAGGGGATAGTTTTCAAAGTAGCCCAGCGTCATAAGACGGTAACCATAGACTTGATCGGGATAGTTTTCGATCAGCTGGCGGGCGGCGTTGATCCTGGAAAGGGGATCATCCTGCCTCAGAAACCAGAGATAGAAGAACTTCAAGGGGGAAGCGGGATCGGAGGTTTTGGCCTCGATCCAGGCCGTGTAAGCTTCCGGGTTTGCTTCCTGCCATTTAGCGGCGGCCAGTTCCAACTCGCCCAGAGGATGGTCCTCTTCCAAAAACTGAATGAAGAGCGCGTCACCCATGGCAGTTTCATCTGCGGTGGGCGGGACCACGGCCAGACTGTCAGAACCGTCCATAGCGGTGAAGGACATTACGGTGGGAACGTAGCTCTGGTCCAGCGCTGTATCCAGATCTTCCATCGAGACCCCAGCCAGGCATGCTACAAGCATCGCCATCATAAAAACGAGTAGTGGTTTTCTCAGTGTCATTTTTCCTCCATGACAAATATCTATGATCATATAGAGCTATCTATTAGACGCAAAGCCCAGACTCTGGACACGGGCTTAGCCCATAACCGTTGCCGGGGACTATATGTCAAGTACTTTTTCAGCAAAAAAAAGCAGCGGTCTCCGCTCTTTTTCTTGACCAAAAGCGCCCCATCTGAAAGCGTGGCCTCATGAAATTAAACAAGCATTTTCCAAGTTGGATCATCCTGATCGGGTTGGTGGCCGGAGCGGTTGGCTGCGCGCTCATCTCAGCCCGTTCCGTGCAACAATACGCTCTGGCGGACAATGAGATCTCTGAGGCCTCAGGTCTGGCTGCCAGCCGCAAACTGCCCGGGATTCTGTATACCCACAACGATTCAGGCGGCGAGCCGATCGTGTATGCCATCAACTCGAAAGGCATGCTGGCGGCCCGCGTCCGGTTGGCTGGGATCAAAAACCGCGATTGGGAAGACATTGCCGTGGGCCCTGACCCTGGATCCCAAAAGCAGTGCGTCTTTGTGGGAGAGATCGGAGACAACGACGCCGCCCACAAATCTGTCTTTGTGTACCGTTTTGAAGAGCCGGAGCTCTCGGACACCCTGCTCGTGATCGCGGCCCCGGACAAGATCGAGATCGTGTATGAAGATGGCCCCCGCGATGCCGAAGCTCTGTTTGTGGACCCCCGCAGCGGTGATATCTGCATCGTCAGCAAACGTGAAACCGAGGTAGGCCTGTACCGGGTAAAATATCCCTATTCCCTCACCAGTCCCAATACCGCGGTCAAAGAAGCCACCCTGCCAATGAGCTACGTCACGGCGGCGGATATTTCTCCCAACGGCAAGTATATCCTGATAAAAACCTACCCTGGAATCCTCCGCTATAAACGCGGGTCCTCACAAAGTATCGCCGCAGCCCTGGCCGGCAAGCCCAAAGAGCTGCCCTACCAGCCTGAACCTCAGGGGGAAGCAGTGGCCTGGGCTTCAGATGGCAAAAGCTATTTCACCCTCAGCGAAAGTGCCGCGAACAAGCCGTCCGCGCTCTTTCAGTATGAATAGAGGCCCGGTATCCTGAGCTCCATGACAGCCCCAGCTTTGTTGACAGCATTTAATGCCAGCCGGCGCTCGCTGGTTTGGGATCTTCACCTATCACTCTGGCCAGGTTTGGGAAAGTACCCCAGGCAGATCTTGCCTTGCCGTAAACGTACTGACCGGGAGGAGATGTGAAAGGATCGACCCTGCTCCTGACAGCCCTGGCAGTGGTGGCAGTGGCGGTAACGGTGATAAATCTCCTGCCGGAAGAGCTGTGGAAGCGCCTACCCGGAGCTCCGGACAGTTTGTCTGCCCCGGACAGCAGCAAGCTGGATACGCTCAAGACCTCCAGCCCGGCCCAGGAAAGCCAGACCGACATTCCTTATGACTTTAGCAGCATCGATCCGGTCCCTCAACCCGCCAGGGAAGACATCCGTTTTTCCCAGCCCCGGTCCCGGTCCAGATACAGCATCGAGATCCAGAAAAGCGGATTCAAGCTGATCTTGAATCGTGACGACAAGCCCTTTAGAATCTACAATATCGCTGTGGGAAACCAGGGTTCCGACAAGCTGGACAAAGCCGATCTGATCACTCCTCTGGGCAACTTCCATGTGGTCAGCATCGAAAACTCATCAGAACGTGAACCAAAGCGGGGACGGGCTTACGGCCCCTGGTTCATTCGTCTGCTGACTGGCCATTTTCAGACAGCCAGCGGCAAAGCCTGGAGCGGGATTGGCATCCAGGGCAGCGGCAAGGCATCCGAGATCGGACGCAGCCTGGCTACCGATTGCGTGATCCTGCAGGACAAAGATCTAATAGAACTCAAGGAATACATAGATGAAGATTACAAAAACACCCTTCTTCCGGTGCGGATTGTACCCTAAGCGGATTGGATTGGCCCGCTGCCTGACAGCCGGCGGATTCATTATCCTGATGCTGGTCTCACTGAGTGCCTGTAAGGCCAAAAAGCCTGACGAGCAGAGACGCTATGTGGTCCTTTCTCCTGAAGTGGCCGAAATAATGGCGGCACTGGACCTGGGACAGGACATTGTGGGCCTCACCGATGAGTGCACCTATCCACCAGAGTTTAAATCCATTCCCAAGATCGGCAAATTTGGCATGGTGCGCAAAGAGACCGTGCTCAAGCTGGAACCGCAGATCGTCTTCACTTCGGGACTGGAGCAGGATGCCATCACGGCTGAGCTCAAGAAGCTGAAGCTGGAAGTAGTGAGCGTGTATCCGCGCTCTTTGGAAGATATGTATGCCGCCATCATCAGTATCGGTGATGTGACAGGCCGTCAGGAACGCGCCAGGACCCTGGTCTCGGAACTGCAGGCCAGCATCAAGACCACCACCGACAAAAGCACCCGCATGATCAAACCCAAGGTATATATAGAGATCAACCGCGATCCCCTGATGAGCGTGTCCGATCAATCCTTTGTGGGTCAACTGATCGAAACCGCGGGAGGAGACAACATCTTCCCTGCCCTGGAGCGCGATTATGCCAGAGTCAGTGCAGAAGACGTGATCAAAGCCGCCCCGGATATCATCATCTGCTACTCACAGGACAGCCTCTCCAATCTGATCGCCCGCAAAGGCTGGCAGGAAATCCCCGCCATCAAAAACGGCCTTATCTATACCGAGCAAAACCTCGATCCGGACCTGATTCAGAGGGCTGGGCCACGTGCCCGATTGGGGATCAAGCGACTCAACGATCTATTCCTGGCCTGGGGTAACGACCAGAGGCCATGAGGCCACTGCGGCTGATCCTACCGCTTCTGTTGGGAGCGGCAATCGCGATCCTGTATCTGAGCTGGGGAAGCCCGTCCCCGATCATTCTCTGGCAGGTGAGAGTTCCCCGCATGCTGCTGACTTTGCTGACGGGGATGGTGCTGGGGGGAGTAGGTTCCGTCTATCAGCTGATGCTCGCCAATCCTCTGGCCGAACCCTATATTTTGGGGATTTCATCAGGGTCCGCCCTGGGCTCCATCCTCTTGGGAGTGATGGGTTTGGGCCTTATGATGCCCCTGGGTGGATTTGCCGGGGCTATGCTGACCATGGTGCTGGTCTGGGGCCTGGCAGGCCATGGGGGCAGCTTTGAAAAAGGTCGGCTCCTGATCGGAGGAGTGATCGCCGGGATGTTTTTTGCCAGCGGGATCTCGCTGTTGATGTATCTCTTTCATGAAGATACCATCATCATCCTGGGAACGCTGATGGGCAATTTGGGCAGAATCTTCAGCATCAACGAGTGGAGAGTGTTTCTGGGCCTGGCTTTGGCGTGTGCGGCCATCCTCTATTGGCTCTACCGCCAATCCACCACTCTGGACATCGTGAGCAGTGGAGACGTCTTTGCCGGCTCGGTGGGTATAGACGTGGTGGCATTGCGCAAAAGGGTGTTTGTGCTGAGCTCCATCCTGATTGGGATCGTGGTCAGTTATGCCGGGATCATTGGATTCGTGGGACTCGTGGTTCCTCATGTGGCAAGGTTTTACATGGGTTCCAGCCAGAAGCGGGTCTATCCTTTCTCCATGTTTTTGGGGGCCTTTTTCCTGCTGGGCTGCGATCTGCTGGCCCAACATCTCACCGTGCTGGAATTGCCGGTGGGAGTGATCACCGCGGCGATCGGATGTCCCTTCTTTATGTGGCTGATGCTGAGAGGTGGAAAGTCCGCCCGGAGCGCCAGCTTCTGATCCAAAGTCCCACGGCCGGCATGATTTCAGCCATGCGCGGCAGTCTGTAAAGCGAAAACGCTATTCGGCTCTGACGCCCCACAGATCCAAAGCCCTGCGGGCACGGTCGTTGTAGGTGGGATCATCACTGGCTTCAGCCGCCCTGACCATATAGCTCGTGGCCGTGGCAAAATCATTGAGCTTGAGGTGGATAAGGCCGATGTGATAGGCAATCTCGGACGGCATATCCTCCATTTCCATGACCCCGGTGATAAACTCCCGGGCGTGGAGATAATCACCCTCCAGATAATAGTACCAGGCAATGCTGTCCAGATAGAAATGATTGGCGGGGTCCATGCCCAGGGCCTCAAAAATAAGCGCCGCGGCTTCTTCCCTGTCTCCACCCTGGACCAGCAAGGTATAGCCGAGATCATTGTACCAGGCATGCTCATCCGGAAAGAGCTCTATCCCTTTTCTGAGCAATGCCACTCTTTCCCCCATCAGTCCCTTTTGATAATAGGCGGTCAACAGCCAGCTGAGGTCATCCCGGGTATAGATATCCTGCCCGATAAAGCTGTGGATGAGCTCTTCCTTGGCCAGGCTGTAGTTGAGGCTCAGGGTGGAATCCTGATCTGGAATTGCCAGGACGGTGCTGATCAGGTATCGGCTCCTGGTGGTGTCCTTGAAACGTGAGCCCAGTTTGAGAGCAAGATCGCTGTAGATAGAATCCGGAACCGGCGCGCTGGGATCCTGCAAAGCCGAGCTCTGGGCCAGGATGTAAAACTGCACAATGTTGTCCAGGTCCTGGCTGCTGCCCAGACGGTCCAGCATCGGCCCCAGGTCCTCAGTCTCGTTTTCCAGCAGGGAATTGGCTATCAGCAGGGAGGTCACGTAGTTTTGCTCCTGCTGAACAAATACATCGTCATGGTAATGGGATTCCACGGTGGACAGCAGCTGCTGGTCTCTGGACATCAGGGCCGAGAGCGCGATCAAATAGCTGAGTTCGGAATCTTTGGTGGCAATCACCTGGCCGGAGACCTGGTTCATCAGCTGCAGTTGGCCTGTCTGCAGAGCTTCATCCAGGATCAGGTACATCAGTTCCAGGTCCTGGGGATAGATCAGGGTGCTGAAATACTCCGCGCCGGCAGTCTGATCTCCCGCGGCCACGATTCTGGCAGCCAGCCAGCCTGCCGTATCCGTGCCGGGATCTATCTCATAGAGTCTTTTGGCGGCCAGTAGAGCGGAGGGAGGGTCCACCATATCAAAGAGCTGGCTGAGCGCGTGCAGCTCTTCGGGATCGTTGCGTGCCAGGTCCAGAGCGGGGACCAGGAGAGCGGAATTGGGGATTGAGTCCTGATTGTAATTGGTGATAAAATTCAGCACATGGGCCCTGGCACTGGGAAATCTATCCAGCATGGTTTCTATGGTCCAATGGATGCCCTCTGAATCTTCCGTCTCGCTGTAAAAGCTGTAGGCGGTGTCCAGGAGCTCCTGGTCCCGGGCAATCAGGTCCCGGTTCTGGTACATCAGCTTTTTCACTTCCAGGCTGTCGGTCCTTTGCTGCAGATAATGATACATGGCGCTGAGCAAGAGCTGACGTCTGATCCTGACACTGCCGGGATCGATGCTAGAAGCCCGTTGAAAGAGGTTGAGGGCTGTGTCGTAGGCCCCTTCGTAAAACTGCATGGAGCCTGCCGAGTAGAAATACATCGAGACGTGCGTGGGCAGCTGCGAGGGTGCCTGCTGGGGACTTGGCTGATGTTTGTTGGTGGTACACGCGCTCAAAACCAGCATAATCAGGAAGATGACAGGCAGACGCGGTTTCATTTGGTCCCGAAGCTCGAGGCGATCATAAAGAGTTCCATCAGAGTGGGCAGCTTGTCCCCCGCCGGGAAGAAAACCATCGTGTCCACCAGCCAGGCCTTTTTGGTTTTGGAATCCCAGAAAGCATAGCTCTGAAAGGCCCCGCCCGCCATTCTGCCCGGATTGATCCAGGCGCCGCTGAGCCTGTAACCGTCGTGGCCGGCAAACTTGAAACGCTCGCTGCGCAGGGTCTCCACGTTGAGGCTGTCTCCCTCAAAGTGAGTCTTGCCGATGCGGCTGCGTTGAGTGGTGAGCCAGGTCTCATCCACCCTGTCGGTGTCCATGTCTTCATAATAGACGGAAATGAACTTATCTGGGATTTCCCGGTTTTGCATCCTGGCCCGGTAGAGAAAGCTGAGAAAGCGGTTGTTGCGGTCGTTGGAAAATAGCTGGAAGGTGTCCGGCACCTTGAGGCTGAAGGGATAGGGGGCAAAGAAACTGGCAGGGATGACTTTGCCAAGGTAGGCTTGATGGGCCAGGCGCTGGGTGTAGCGCTCCAGAAAGGTGCTGAACAGCCGGTTGGCCTGGCTGGAGGCCAGTTCTTTGAGCCGGGAGTCGTCGAGGCCCACCAGGTGGATGATTAGCTGATCGCGTGTGAAGCGGTTTTTGCTGATGAAGATATCTCCACCGCTTTGGCTTACCCGGTCTTGCAGATCCTTGGAAAGGGTATCCTTGATGTGCCGCGAAACTGGATCGCCTCCCTCCAGGCTGCCCACAATCAGCAGGTTTTTATAGCGTGAAATGCCGCTCATGTCTTTGATATCGGCAAAGATGAGGTTAAAGTATTTCTCCTGATAGACCAGCGCCACTTCGCGCTCTATGCTCTCTTTGAGCAGCGGTTCCAGATAGGAGCGGTTTTCTATTCCGCAAAACACGTAGACATCATCGTCTTCACCCAGAGCTACAGGCTTGGAGTGGTCGATAATGTTGTCGAAGGCGGTATAACGGGCGCTCTGTCCTGAGCCGCCTCCACAGCCTCCCAAGAGGGCCAGGGCGATTATTAAGATCGGTATGTATTTCATTTCTTAGCTCCCGGAGCTTTAGCCATTAGATAATTGGCCCCGCTGACCACCGTGATCACGGCCACCAGCCAGAACCAGATATTGACGAGACTGCGCGCCAAAGGCGAGATCTCAGCCATCCAGGCCCAGAGCGCGTAGGCCGCTACCAAGCCTGTCATTTGCATCACGGTCTTGATCTTACCGAGCTTGTCGGCAGGCACGATGATCCCCCGGCGCTTGTAAACTTCCCGGAGGATAGTGATCACTATCTCACGGACCAGGATGATGGAAAAGATAAGCATACTCAGCCTGAATGGCAAACGCCAGGTGATCCCGGCCAGAGCTGAGAGCACCAATAGCTTATCGGCCAGGGGGTCCATGATCTTGCCAAAATCGCTGATCACGTTCCACTTACGGGCCAGATAGCCATCCAACCAGTCTGTGATGGAGGCCGCGGCGAAGACGAAGAGGGCCGTCTGAATGGCCCCGGGGTGGGTGCTTACAAACACCAGCCACAAAAACCAGGGGATGAGCAGCACCCTCAGCATCGTAAGAAGGTTTGGCAGGCTACGCAAAGCTGTCTTCCTCAGCAGCATCGGGCCTGGTTTCGGGCATAAAGGTCCGATCGTGAAAATACATGTTCAGCACGATGAACACCACGGCTGTGGCGGCTAATAAGGTCCCGGCTGGAATCGCGAACCACCATAAGGGGATGATCGCTCTGGCGTAACCGCTCAGGTCCAGCAAAAAGTATCCTCCCACCGTGATCAGTAAGGGCAGTACCAGCATTGCCCAGGTGTGACGATGGTTTTCAGTGGAGACTCTCAGCACGTCCGCCACTGAAAGCAACCGGCGTTTTTGCAGGAGCAGAAAGCGAAACTCGTAACTGAGGCGGATAAAGAAAAACAGCAATCCCAGCATCACAGCCGTGATGATCGTATAGCTCAACCACCTCTGACGCAGGGCGGCAAGCTCTTTCACAGTCTGGCCCCAGGCATTGGACTGGGCGTCGATATCGGTGAGCTCGATCTGCTGTTCCGCGATGGCACGCATCACAGCTGGCTTGACCTCTACCGAGGCCTGCAAAGGTTTGAACAACAGCGTGATCACAATGGGAAAACGATAGTCGGCCAGAGAGCCGGTGCTGATGGGCAGCTGATAAGCCTGGACAAGCTCGTCCGCGGCCTGCAGCCCTGTCTCCAGGTTGATATCACGCAATTGCGGAAACTCTGCCAGTCTCTCCATCAGGGGAGCCACTCTACTGCTGTCCGCTACATAGATATAGACAGGTAAATCCGACAACTGCCGGTACTTTTCCAGCCTGGCATTCTCATACTGCTGCTCCAGCCAGACCCACGCGACCAGCAGCAAGCAGATCAACGCGGTCATCAAAAAGAAACGGGTCTTCATGGCTCATCCCCTGAGTTTAAAGTGATAGATCAAATATTTGTTTGTTTCAGCAGTTGGCAGGGCTTGAATTATGTCAAGCAGATAGTTCCCCGCCAGGGATTTCAACTCATCCAGACGGCTGGCGGGATAGACCAGCACGGCCTCTCCCCCAGGCTTGAGGTTGCGCTTCAGACAGCTCATCACATCTGCCGCCGTGCAGCTGATCTCTCTGCGGCTCAGCTCTCTGGCAATGTCTAAAGACGCCAATCCTGATCCGGCCTTCAGCCAGGGAGGATTAGCCACGATGAGCTCGTAGGCTTCCGCAGCCCTGAAACTACGCAGGTCAGCCTCAAAGAAATCTATCCTCAGGCCCAGATTGGCAGCGTTGCTTTGGGCCAGACCAATCAGATGGGCCTGGATATCCAGACCTGAGATATTCCAGGCGGGCCGCTGCAATCCCAGCATGACAGCTACGATTCCGCTGCCGCAAGCAAGGTCCAGCACCCTGAGCGGACCATGGTCAAAGCGATCCTCCACATAGGCTTGCAAGGCTGCCGCGGCACTCGAAACCGGCTGGGCGCCCTCAGCCTGTCGGAATGCTGCTTTGCCCCAAGGCAACTTAACAGCCTGGCCCTGATTCAGTTAGACAGCTCCAGCATGCGCTGCAGGCTTTGCACCGCGCGCCTGGCCACCTCAGGGTCCACCCAGACCTGATGTTGCTCAAATCTCAGGGCGTCCAGCACGTGGGCCAGGGTGGTTTTTTTCATGTTTTTGCAGATCGCTTTGGTGTTGAGGTGAATGATGCTCTTGGCGGGATAAAGCTTGATCAGATAGTCCACCAGGCCCTTCTCGGTGGCGATGATGAGCTGGTCGTGATGTTTCGCTTCGGCAAGCATGCCGCCCGTGGACATCACCGCGTCGGCAGCTTCCACGATGCCCTCGTCGCATTCAGGATGGGCGATCAGCCTGTGATCGGGATACTTTTTGCGCAGGGCTTTCACCTGGGAGATCTCGAAACCCCAGTGATGAATGGGGCAAAAACCATCCCAGAGGATTATCTCCCGGCCAGCCTGTCTGGCCGCCCAGGAGCCCAGATTTTGGTCCGGAACGAAAAGCACGGCCTGGTCTTTGGGCAGAGACTGCAGCACTTTCACGGCATTGGAGGAGGTGCAGCAGATATCGCTTTCCGCCTTCACTTCCGCGCTGGAGTTTACATAACAGACGATAGCTGCTGTCGGATGCTCCTCACGAAACTTCTTCAATTGGTCGGCGGTCACCATATCTGCCATAGGGCATCCAGCATCCAGGGCTGGCATCAACACTTTGGTCCGCGGATTCAGCATGGCAGCCGTTTCAGCCATAAACCGCACTCCGCAGAAGATGATGAAGTCCGCCTCCACCTTGCTGGCCTCGATGGAAAGCTGCAGCGAATCGCCCACAAAGTCGGCCAGCTCGATGATATCGGTGGTCTGGTAGTTGTGGGCCAGGATAATGGCGTTCTTTTCCCGGCGCAGGCTGTTGATCTCATTTATCATTTTGGCGTTCAATTACTGATCTCCTCATGTATCACGTCTAAAGCTCGTGTCTTTTATACTAAAGAAAATAATCAAAATCTCGTGGCTAACCACGCCGCCTCAAAGCTTCAGAACCTGCTCAATGACCGGTGTGTCCAAATCCGCCCTCACCACGTTCCGTATCCGTGAGTTCCTCACTCTCGATCAGATGACAAGAGAGTACCGGACAGATCACCATCTGGGCGATCCGCATGCCGGGATGCACTATCACTTCATCTTCACCGTGGTTGATCAGGATTACTTTAAGTTCGCCACGGTAGTCAGGATCGATGGTGCCGGGGCTGTTCAAAACTCCCAGTCCCAGTTTGGCGGCCAGTCCGCTGCGGGGCCTGATCTGAGCTTCGTGTCCGGCGGGAACTTCGATGGCAATGCCGGTGGGAACAAGGACCCGCTTACCGGGTGGGACCAACAGAGGATCTGCCAGGTCCGCGCAGAGATCATAACCAGCGCTGTGCTCCGTCATACGTTGAGGAGCAATGGCCGACACACTTAACAGCCGATAGCGGACCTTCATGATTTGCGGGTGAGCATATAGTCCGCCAGCACATCGAGCAGCATGGCTTTTTCTCCCAGTTTGACAATGGCCTGCTTGGCCTTTTCCGTGAGTTCTCTGGCCTGGCGGCGGGATTCTTCCACTCCCCACACGGAAGGGAAAGTAGCCTTTTCCACCTCGACGTCCTTGCCGACGCTTTTGCCCAGCTCTTCCGGATCGCCTTCGATATCCAGCAGGTCGTCCACGATCTGGAAGACCATGCCCAGGCAGTTGCCATACTCTTCGATGGCGGCCAATTCTTCCGGTGGAGCTCCACCTGCCAGGGCGCCAAAGCGCAGGCAGATATTGATCAGCTTGGCGGTCTTGTTTTCGTGGATGTATTGCAGCGTCTTTTTGCTGACTTTCTTGCCTTCGGACTGGATATCGACCATCTGACCGGCTATGAGACCGGAAATACCGCATTCACGGGCCAGTTCACGGATGAAGCGGACCCTGAGCTCGGCACTGATCTCAGCGTAGGTGATCAGCTCAAAGGCGCTCACCAGCAGAGAATCTCCGGCCAGCAGGGCTTCTCCCTCTCCAAACAAGGCGTGGCAGCTTTTTTTACCGCGGCGGTAATCATCGTTGTCAATATCTGGAAGGTCGTCATGAATCAGGGAAAAAGTGTGGATCATCTCGATCGCTGCCGCCACGGGAGTGATGGGTTCCGGATTGCCGGCAAAGATCTGGTAGGCCAGCATCGTGAGGTAGGGCCGCAGACGTTTTCCGCCCGCGAACACACTGTAGCGGATGGCTTTATGCAGGTTTTTGGGATACTCGTCCTTGCGGGGAAGATAGCGGTCCAGGATGATGTTGACCAGCTCCTGCTTTTCTTTCATGTCCTTTTTGAGCAGTACTTTCCTGTCCATCATTCCGTCACCTCCCTGTCATTACCGTGGAAACTGGTTTCCATCCCTTCTTTGGCCAGCTTGTCGTTCAGAATGGTGATCTGGGCCTCAGCTTCGTTGAGCCTGAGCTTGCAGATATTCAGATAGATTACGCCTTCCTCATAGATCTTGATCAGGTCAGTCAAAGCCTCGTTGGGATTGGTCAGCCTCTCCAGGATCGCTTCCAGCTCTTTGAGAGCGGCTTCGAAACTGAGTTCGGCAGGGTTTAGGGAGTGGTTCATCGTTCCTCGCAATACTTACTTATAGCTGTCACTATATGTAATATGAGTGATTTTTGTCAACCGATTTCTGTGAGGACGGCCAATGCCAGTCCACTCGCCAGCCGGATCGAGACAGTCTCTGAGGCGATCTCGTTGCTGATGCCACGGCTCAATTCAGTCCTCAGCGCCAGTCCGGAAAGGTCCCATTTCAGCCCCTCGGAGGCTTCAAACCTGGCTTCCCCCTCCCATGCGATCAGAGAAAGGAGGCATCCTTTCCGGCCAGTGATCTCCCAGAGCGGAGGCAGAAAAAACAGCTCCTGACCGCCAGTCAGGATTTTTGCCTGCAAGCCCTGTTTATGAGCCAGCAGCAAGTTTTGGACCAGCCCCAGAGCGTGATCGGCCCGGCCGCTCAGGTCGTTGCAGATCAGCAGGTCCCTGATGCCCAATTCCATACACTTCCGCAGGGCCAGTTCCGTATCCGTTTCGTTCTTCTCGCGTGGGAAGCGCCAAATCTGCCCGGGTGGATAGCTTGCGATCAGTCCCTCATCGACGGAATCCAGATCTCCGCAGAGATAGTGAGGCTCCCAAGCCAGTTCCAGACAGCGTTTCAGGCCTCCATCCACGGCAATGATCAGGTCCTCAGGACTGATACCCTGATAGCCTTTCCAGCTTTCGGGAGGGGCCTGAGGTGTGATCAGCCAGGCCTTGGAGGGGGGCTTCATCGTCCCGCGAATTTATCGGTATCGATGCGGTTCAAAAAGGGGCTGGGGTCGAGCTTATCGCCGTTCTGGATCACTTCATAATGCAGATGCGGCCCGGTGGAAAGGCCCGTGTTGCCCATCAGAGCAATGATCTGGCCTTTGCGGACGGGATCGCCTTCCTTCACCTGATAACTGTAAAGGTGGGCGTATTGGGTCTCGTAGCCATCCTGATGGGTGATGAACATGCGTTTGCCATAGCCGTTTTCATAGCTGATATGCCTCACCACTCCATCCGCGGTGGCATAGACCGGAGTCCCGATCTGATTGGCAATATCAATCCCGGAGTGAAATTCCAGCTCATCCAGAATGGGATGGATTCTCAAGCCAAATCCGCTGGTGATCTCTCCAAAGGTGGGATAGACCGAGGGGATGCCGTCTCCGCTTATAGGGGCTGGCACATTCGGTTGGTCTCCTGGCATGGCCAGAGGAAGATCAGGGCCGATCTGGCCCAGAATGTAGCCCAGTTTGTTGTCTATATCATTGATGCGGCTTTCCAGCGTGAGCCTGGAAGAGCGTTGATCGGTTTGATTGGATCGGGCTGGCACGTAGGGATGCTCAGGGCCGCCTTGGCCCTTGACGCTCTCCTGGCTGGCCTGCAGGGCTTCCACCTTTTTATAGATGGTATCCACCTGGGCGGCATAGCCTTCCAGCTTGCCCCGCAGCCTGGCGTTTTCAGCTTTGAGCGCGGCCACTTGTCTGGCATCCGCTCCGGAACCGGAGCCTCCGAAGAGCAGGATCAGCGTGGCAATGAACATAAACAGCAGAAACAGCCCCGCCAGCACCGGTACCACCATGGGCACTCGGATGCCGCGCTTGATGTCTCCCACCTGCAGGCTGATCTTCCAGCGCCGGTCCGGAAAGATCAAAGGCTGGGGAATCAGTTCCCCGGGGCCTTGTTCCTCAGCGGGGACCGCTGTCTCTGTCTCTGGACTGGCAGACTGATATTCTTCTGATGTCATTCACTGATTTCCAATACGTTAGTCGTTATGCGTGACGCGTTATGCGTTATGCGTGACGTGGTAATATATTTAGTTTTGGCCATGCGGATAGCCACAATGCTGGCGTGATGATTATTCCTCATGGTGTTGCGTTTGTGTTGCAAGTTCCGAGCCAAACATCATTTACTTGCCGTTAAGCTGCGGGAGTTGTATCTCAAAACCACCCCATAAAAAAAATGGCATCCCGTAGGGGAATCGAACCCCTGTTGCGTGACTGAGAATCACGAGTCCTAGGCCACTAGACGAACGGGACGCAAATCGCATCATAATATCGCACTCAAAAAAGTTGGCGACCCCTAGGGGAATCGAACCCCTCTTGCAAGAATGAAAATCTTGAGTCCTGACCGATAGACGAAGGGGTCGCGAGCTGGTGATCCAGGTTGGACTCGAACCAACGACTCTCTGCTTAAAAGGCAGATACTCTACCACTGAGTTACTGGACCTGTTTTTGAGTATGTTCGAGCATTGATTTTTGAGGCCGTTTTTCTGTCAAGCAGAAAATGCTCAGGGGCTTATCTAAACTAATCACTGGCCCGTGGCGACGAAAGATCGATCCTGATCGGCCTATTTGATCACCATCAGTTTACGTGATCCTATATAGTTTCCTTGCTCATATACCCTCAAGAGATAGATGCCGGATTCCACCCTTTTCCCGTTTCTGTCTTTCAGGTTCCATATTGGCTGATCTCCCGAGGAGGCAGACAGCGTGTCGATCAATTGCCCCCTGATATTAAAGACTTTAATGCTAAGCTCTTCTGTATCAGTCTCTCCGGTCTTGAAACTGACGTAATCTCTGCAGGGATTGGGGTAAACGTCAAGAACGCAGCCTGCCTCTGACACAATGTCCTCATTGGCTGAAACCGGCCCATCCAGGAAATTGCCATTGCCGTCATTGAAGAGGATGCTCATTCTGGTGCTTGTACCTACGTGATATCCGGCAAAGACCAGATCAAGGGTATTATCACCATCGAGATATGCGCCCCGGACGGAACTGCTGTAGCAATTGCCAAATTCCATCACATGCAGATCTCCAAAGCTGCCATCATGTTGATTATAAACCAGATAGAGGCTGTTCACCCAGGGTGCTTCCAAGATCATCATCAGGTATATGATATCTTGATAACCGTCTCCATTGAAATCAGACAGGTTGATTACGTAGGCCGCGTCTGGAAAAGTGAATTCCCCGGAATCGGTATAGGTCCCATCTCCGTTATTCAGTTTGATCTTGTATGGCGCCAAAAATCCCGCTATGCCTGTGTACATATGGAGCAGAATGTCGTTGAACCCGTCATTGTTAAAGTCATCGATGTAGCAGCAATTGTAGTAAGAGCTCCATTGAGTATCATCTATCAGAGTCTCCTGATACTGGTTCTGGACTTTATGATATTGATACACGCCTGTGGTGGTGCAGAGGATCACTTCACACCAATTGTCGGTATCCATATGCCCCACCGCGTAGGTCGAGATCCGTCTGTCGGTCGTGGTGACAAAAGCGTCGGTAAACACGCCCTGACCGTTGTTCCTGCAAATGCCAAAACTTCCGCCATCCGAGGGTTGATAGCGTTTACAAAACACCGCGTCCATATCGTTGTCGCTATCGGCATCGATCAAAGAGATATATTCATAGGGAAAATGCGTGAAAGTGTGGATAATCGTATAATCATCAGTGATTACGCCGTTCACGTTGTCGTAATATAATGCCCTGGGAACGTCATCGATGCGGCCCTGGGTTACCAGCTCCGGACGATCGTCTCCCGATAAATCCACGAAATCAATCTGTTTCATCAGATCAAAGACCGGATAATCCACCCTGGTGAAGTTGCAGTGCCCGTCATTATAGAAGACCAG
>JAGOIY010000024.1 GCA_017995405.1 Candidatus Cloacimonadota bacterium | reverse complement strand
GTACCGGAGTTCCAAACAGCGCCATGATCTCATCACCCACAAATTTGTCCAGGATCCCTTCGTTGTCCACAATGGTGTTGACCATGGCGGTGAGGTATTCTTTGAGGATCTGGACGGTTTCCTCCGGTTTGTGGTTTTCGGAGTAGGTGGTGAAGGAACGGATATCTGAAAACAGCACCGTGACTTCCTGCAGAGAGCCGCCATACTTGAGGCTCTTGGGGTCTCTGAGCAGTTTGTCCACCAGTTCGGGGGCCAGATATTGCTGGAAAGCGTTGCGGATAAAGCGTTTCTCTTTCAGCGAGGCCAGATAGTGGTTGATCAGTCCCGCCAGATAGATGAGCAGGAAGATCAGGGCCGTCTGGACGATGGGGATCAGCAGCCCCAGCTTCAGGAATAGCAGATAGGACGCGGCGAAATGGGCGAGAATGAATACCAGGACCAGGATAGCACCCCACTGGGGTTTGAGCTTACGGAAGATGAACCATAGCAGCAACAGGAGCAGTGCCTCGATGCCGAAGTAGAGCCACATATT
Source organism: Candidatus Cloacimonadota bacterium (assembly GCA_017995405.1). Taxonomy (GTDB): domain Bacteria; phylum Cloacimonadota; class Cloacimonadia; order Cloacimonadales; family Cloacimonadaceae; genus UBA3900. Next base: position 19,192 of record JAGOIY010000024.1, on the reverse strand, counting down.
GATGTGGGCCAGATACTTGCCCTGCAGCACCATTTCAATGAAGTTGGCGTGGATTTCCACTCCGGGAGTCCAGTCCTTGGATGAAAAAGGAGTGGTAAAATAGTCATGCAATTCGGCTGTGTCGGCTCCCACCAGCACGATCTTGTCTTTCAGAAAACCGGACGCGAGGATTCCTTCAAAGTCGTCTGTTTCCACGCCCTGCTGGCCTGGCATGGCCATTGTGCTGTCGTCAAGCACGCTGGAGAAAGAAAGATAGGGAAAGTAGCGCGCGGGGCCAAAGTAGTTGATCAGAGCTTCGTTGTAGTTGTAGAGGGGGATAGCTTTGCCCGCCACCTTCAGGGTGCGGTCCTCTCGCTTGATATGCTTGCTCCATTCTTCCTGATAGACTCTGGAATTGGCCAGGGCCGCCACACCGATCGTGTAATGGGGCTCTTTGTCAAAATCGTGGAAGAGGGCGTATTTGCGCATTACGCCGTCTTTATCCACCCCCAGATTGACCACTCCCCAACTGAGGCCCTGATCCGTGATAGGAGCTATGGGAGAGTAAAGCTGCTGGTGGATTCCCACTCCACCGCTGTCGATTATCTTGCCCGCGAAGACCACATTTTGATGGGCCGCGGCAGTCTGGGCCAGAAATTCATCATGCTCATGATGGGAGGGTTCCGTGAATTCGATATCGAAGACGATCAATCGCACGCCAGCCCGGGTGAGATTTTCCACCAGCTTGGCATAGTGGCTGCGGGGAAATGGCCAGCGCTCGTTCAGGGCGTTGAAACTGGGATCGTCAATGCCCACCACCACCACTTCTTCAGATATCGGTTGAGGCCCCCGGATCCTGAAAAGGCTATCCTGGGCCATATATTCCAATCTGCCAAAAAATCCGATCAGGAATAGCAGTTTGATCAAGATGAGGATTCCCAGAGGGGGGATAACAAGCTTGAGGTACTTCATCAACGCTCCTAAAAAAAACCAAGGGACGCCGACGCTGACGTCCCTCTGCAATGTATTATATTTGGTGTGTTATCCGCAGATTACGCAAATCTTTAGGCAGATCTCGCTGATTTTGATTCAATTGAGAAGGCTGGAGGGCTAAATCCTCGAAACCTTCCAAACATACTAATAATCTGCGAAATCTGTGCCTCAATCTGCGAAATCCGCGGAAAACTCAATGGTTTAGAATCTTTGCGAGATCTGGAATCTCCACGTGAAGGTGTCGTTGTCTTGCTGGTCGAGATCTTCATAGCGATGATACTTCTGACTGATGCTGGTGCTCACCGACATTTCTTTGATGGGCGAAGCATCGATCCCAAGGCTAAGATAATCAAAGGATTGCTCTTCCTGATCACCGGTGAGATGAACTCTGCGGAAGGTGACATATGGGATCAGACGGTTCTTGAAGAGAGCATACTCCGCCTTGGCAAACAGGGTGTAGTTGTCATCTTTGAACTGGGAATCGATGGTGGGGTCTGACAGTCCCAGCTTACGTTCCTGATTGGACAGCGAGAAGACTACCTGAGTTCTAAGGGGTATGATACCCATGCGGTTGCTCATAGTGACATTGATGCTGTTGCTGAAGTTCTCATAGATCTGGACTTCATCGTCACCCTGATTCTTGCTATCCGCGCTGGCCCTGTAGGTGATATCCAGTTGGGAAGGCACAATGGGGATCTGCTTGAAATCATAACCCAACCCCACAGAGAAGTTGTTGGCATTACGCTTGTAAGGGATGAACAGCGTGTCGGGTTGGATGTCGGCGTTGTTGATGTTGTGGGTGTTGTTGGTAAAGAAGGAGGCCTTGAGGTAGGGCAGATTGGGGAAGCGGAAGAGCGACTGGACAAACCAGGCTGTGCTCTTGTTCTGCTCGGCATAGGTGCCAGATTGATTGTCTGATGTCAGGTTATATCCGCCTGAGAGGGTCAAGACCCGTCCCAGATAGAATTGATCCGTGATCGAGATCACACTGGTGTCATTTTGCTGATAATAGGTCCCGAGGGCGTTGAAAGCGGAGCCAGTGACGCTGTAATTGATGTGGAAGAGATTGTTCCAGAAGAAGGTACGGAAAAAAGCCATCCACGCCAGGTTGTTGCGGCTGGGCATCAGGGGTTCCAGGTTGGTATTGAGCCAAAACAGCTCTGATAACTCACCGGGATCGATATCTGGCAGATCAGGTACCATGTCCTCAATATCCTGGCTGGTGATGAGTGAATCCAGGGTGTTGTTGTTCAGCAGGCTGCCTGCCACTTCCATGCCCAGGAGCACATTCTGGTCTGGAATGTTGAGCCGGGCGTCTATGCTGAGCACCAGATTGTCTTTCGGGGTCACACTGATCACAGTATCGCCGGTAGCAGTGGTGTACATATAATGGTCTGTGCTTAGCGAGGATTTGATGTCGCGGTTTCTGATACCATTGATCCCGATAGAAAGACCTTCTTCCAGTCCGAGACGCAGTCTGGCACCGATCGCTTCCTGTCTGAACGTGGCTGAGGGGGCGGTGATCATAACATTCGTGCTGTCTTCAAGAACGGCGGCGGAGTAGGTGCTTCTCACCATTTCTCCGGCTGCAACTTCCAGCCCGATGTATTTAGCAAACAGCTTGCCATAGAGGCCATAGAGGTTGCGGTTGTTCATTGTGAACTGGCTGAGAGAGGGAGTGTAATCACCCGCGGCCAGCTCCAGAAAAGGAGTCTTGAGGCCTACCGTGTAACGATTTACGCGCTGCAGCCGGCGATCCTCATCGGAACTGAGGTGAAGGTTGGTATAAGCGGTAATCCGACCGCTGGTGGCCGTCAGGTCGCCCCAGCTGGTCCAGTCGTTTCTGGATTCAAAGACGGTGGACAGGCTGTCGACGTTGGTGTATTGATAGTCATAGACGTTGGAAGCGAAGTTGACGCTGCCGTTGAACTTGACCGGCAGCTTAAATTTCCCGCCCTGGACCTTGGCCTTCCAGGTGTGGGATTGCACATCGTCGCCCTCAATTCTGGCAGTTACAAAGGCCTTCACTTCACCCGCCCGGGATCTCTTATCACGGTAAACAATGGTGTTCTCTGAGATAACGGCCTTCCGGGTAACGTCTTTGCCACCCACCCAGACTTTGAGGCTGTTGGGCTCTATCTCGTCGGCTATCTCGAAAAAGGAAACCGCGAAGACAAACCCGTCGCTCTGATCAATTTCATCGTCCTGGCTGAGGAGGACAAAGCCTTCCTCGATGCGGCCTTTCATCTTTCCGGGAGTGATCAGAAAAGGGCTGTTAATGTCATATTCCCATGGCATAACTTCCACGCTCAGATCGGCAAGCTTGAATTCAAAATAGTATTCAATATCGTAGTCCGCGATGTAGTCACCGGGCAGAAATGCTTCCCAGACAGGTGAATCCGGGGCCTGAGGTTTCATGGCTTCTTGCAGGTAAACCCGGTTTTCAGCAGTCTCGCTGGCTATGCGGTATCTGAGACGTATTTCAGTGATCTCTTCCAGGCCCTGATTGATCTCCACCCGCATCAGGGGCGTCTGACCAAATATGTAGGTGAGGGGGGACTGGTTCTGCGCGATGATGCGTTGGGTAGTCTGGGCCATAGCGAGGCTGAAAAGACTGAGTATAAGGATTCCTAACAATATCTTTTTCATGGCATTACTCGCTTTGATCAGCTGGATCGGAATAGAAGATTTCGATATACTTGATCTGTCCTTCCTCGTTTGCCAACTGAATACGGATCCGTTTGGGCTGGCTTTCCGCGATCGCTTGCTGTTCAGCGGCATCAAGCTTTGCCAGGTCCTCCTGAGTAGTTTCCTTCACTTCCAGATTGAGGTCCTTGTCCACGAACGCGGTCTCACCTGCCCCAACGTCTTTGCTTTCACCGGTTTCCGGCACTTCGACGGTCACGGTCCCTTTCACCACAATGTAGGTGGCCTCTTCCGCAAGGTTGACGGCTGTAAACACTTCCGTTCCTTTCACGGACGCCACAGTGGTGGGAGTAGTGACTTTCATGCTGCCTTTCTTGCCGGGAGTCACTTTGGTATAGACGCTGCCGGATTTGACGTTGGCGTTCTTGTTCATGCTTTTGCCGCTGCGGGAAGCGGTTACCACCACGTAGGAATTGGAGAATACCTTGATGGAAGAAACGCCGTCGACGTATTTGTAGGAGGCAAAAGACTCTTTGCCAGTGCGGATCTCATCTTTGTCGTTGATGGTGTCACCGATCTTGAAGGATATCTTTTTGGCAGAGCGGGTGAGGCTGACCTTTCCTTTTGAAGCGGTGATCAGACCCACGGCGCTGGCATTCAGGAGGCTGATGGCCAGGATGCTGAGAACAGCGATGATGATTAACTTTTTCATGGTTCCTCCCTCAGTCTTCCAACCGGATATCAAGTTCTTTGTCCATGATCTCTTCCACCTTTCTGACCGCCTCGGTACCGGTGTAATTCCGTCCTTCGGTATTGATCAGGCCGGTGGGCACATAGCCAGCGTTGAAGAGATTTTGGATGCCGAGGTTGTTGAGCTGGTTCAGGATAGCCTGCAATTCGTTGGCCACCTGCTGGGATGAAGCGTCAGAAACATACCTGAACACATTCCAGATACTGGAGATAGTGTTGATCCCCGTGGGACTCTTGGACCGTCTGCTGGGAGGATCGAGGTTGAGCAGATTAAACTCGTCATACTTGTCCATCGTGATCTGCCAAGCGTAATAGTGGTCTTCGTTGAAGGCCAGAAACTCCGCGAAGTTAAAGCTGCGGGCCAGGTCCGCCGCGGCTGTGGCATCAGGGGTCTCGTAGATGACTGTTCCCGTGCTGGCCACCGAACCGCTGTTGGGCTGTATGTTGGGAGGATATTCACGAATAGTGATCCAGGCCTTGTTATATCCTGTGTCTACAGCGTTCCAGACGAAGCTGACGGGCTTCATGCTCACCTGGGAAGGGATATTGCCAATTCTGTTGCCAGGGGTGATCAGATGGATCACTCCGGTGTTGCGGACCCTGGCGACAAAGGTGACCGGATCATCATAGTTTCTGGCTAAAATGGAATCCTTGAGGCTGATCTGAAACTTGAGATCGCCATCCGGAAAGTAGCCAGACAGAGCTGCATCCTTCAACACCTGATTGCCTTCAATGACTTCCAGAAAATCAATTTCATCGTCACTGATATCGTTGAAGTGACCGGATCCGGTGGAGTTTATCAGGTCAGCGTTGGTGAGTGGATACCAGAGACCGGAAGACACTGGTTCCTTGGAAACGAACTCTTTGGAGATGATGGACGTGTCGTTCCACATAATCTCCAGCTTCATGGCCAGATAGACCGCGTCAGGGCTGTTGTTGGTGATTTGCAGGGTCGTCAGCAGCGGTTGGGATTCCGGCTGATCGGGATTGAAGATCGCGGGCCGTAGCTCGTTTAGAAATACTTGCGATGGAATGAATTGAGCGCTAAAACTGCTCCTGGCACTCAGCGGCATCATCAGAATGAGCAATACGCTCAACAGGCAAAAAAGGCGTTTCATGGGACCTCCCTTGATTATCAACTTAAGTTTATTATTCTCTCCAACAACCCGGAAAAGCTGATCCCAGCGGCTTTGGCGGCCATGGGTGTAAGGCTCAGCGATGTCATTCCAGGCAGTGTGTTTACTTCCAAAAACCAGGCTTGGGAGCCATCATAACGAAAATCCACCCTGGCATAGCCCTTGAGGCCAAACGCGTACCAGAGTCGAGTGGCGTAAAGCTGGACCAATTGAGCCGTGGCGGGTTCTATTTCAGCCGGGGCAATGTATTCAGTGTTGCCCTTGGTGTATTTGTTTTTGTAATCGTACCAGCCCTGGAGGGGTTTGATCTCCACTACGGGCAGGGCCTGGCCGTCCAGTACAGTGACGGTAAGCTCGCGTCCCGGTATAAACTGTTCCACGAGCACATGTTTGGCTTCCCTGAAAGCCAGCTTCACAGCCTGCTTGAGGTCTCCGATCTCCCGCACGAGGCTGATTCCCACCGAAGAACCACCGTCGTTGGGTTTCACCACCACCGGCATGCTGGTCCCGCTCAAAAAGCCCTGCAGATCTTCGGCTGTATTGTAATCGTTGACCAGATCTTCACGCATCAATATATAGGCTGGAGTGGGAATCCCTTCCGCGCTGGCGGTGAGCTTGGAAAGATATTTATCCATGGTCACGCAGCAGGCTTCAAACCCGCTGCCGGTATGGGGGATGCCTGCCAGTTCCAAAGCGGCCTGCAATTTGCCGTTTTCACCCAGGCCTCCGTGCAAGCCTATGAAGACCAGATCGGCGTGCCGTGTTTTGATCGCGGTTAGCAATTCATCCAGACGTGGATGATCGGCGGGGTCCAGCTCAAACACGTCATAATCCATGGCGCGGAGCTCGTTGGCGATCGCCGTTCCACTCACCAGAGATACTTCCCGCTCGGAAGATATTCCGCCTTTCAACACGCAGATCGTTTTCATCTTACCTCTTAATAAGCTTTTTAGACTCTATAAATGGGTTGTCACATTCCGTCAACAAAAAAAAGCGATTGGAGACCCAAGGTACTATGAACTGATGCGGTAGAACGCCACTAAACTCAAGCCCATAGCAGCCTTGAAGCGTGCCACTTCAGGGACGTTTGCTCCGCAAAGGTCCAGCTTTTGATACCGCCCCTTCAGGCTTTGCAACAGCTGGCTGGTATGCCAGAGGCTCACTCCGTTGCGCATTTCGTCTCTATGGCTGGCCCTCAGGACGGTGTAGGCCAGATCATCTGATCCGGACAGCAAGATATTGGCGCTCACTACTCTTTTGTCCAGGCAGACGTTATACTGCTCCAGAAGGCCGGCCTGGTGGAGGCTCGTGATGTAATCTTTCATTTTGTCGGCCCGCGTGTAGGCATGGTGGCCCTTGCGTTCAAACATGGCGTCGCTTAGCTCCAGAAACGCGTCCACATCCAGGCGGCACTCAAAGCTGTAGCCTCTTTCATCCGCGCGGCGCAGCTTTTCACGCTCGTCCCGGAGCGGGTGAATGTCTAGCGAAAGGTCCTGGATAAATGTGTATAAAGGTGTGGCCTTCAGTAGGTTCCAGGTAAAACCACGCACATCCGTATTCTCCGGACTGAGGTTGAACAGCAACCTGCGATAGCGGTCTTTCAACCATACGGCGATCGCCGAACTGATCTGCAGTTCGTCCAGAAGCCTCCTGGGCGCGGGACTCTCTTGCTGGTGCCAGCATCTCAGCCCCTGATAATATGAACCGGAGGCCGTCTGCAGAGTCACGCTTCCCAGGCGTCGCCGCTCATAAAGAGGCAATTCAGCTGCCCGGAACTGACCTTTGCGCGCCACCAGCAATCGGGGTTCGAGGTCTTGCAGCCTGGCTGCTTCTGTCATGACTACCGGATGGGACCAAAGCGCTCCGGGGGACGCTACTCTAGTGGGGTCAGGGATTTCCAGCTCTATGTCATACATATTATGCTCGCCAGCGGAGCTCAGGCGTATTTTTGGATGATGTGGAGCAGCTCGATGAGCTGAAAGGGTTTGATAATGTAATCTGAGGCTCCTTCCACCATGGCTTTGTAGGTGGAATCGATGGTGGGATAACCTGTCATGATCAGGCAGAAGATATTCGGGTCGCGCTGCATGATCTCTTTCATGAGGTCCAGACCGTTCATGCCCGGCATCACCATATCTATTAACGCCAAGTGGTATTTTCCGGGATTGAATTTGGCCAAAGCGATAGACGCGTCTTCAGCAAGATCGACCTTGTAACCGCTGGAGGAAAGGTATTCACCAATCACTTCTCTGAGCAGACGGTCGTCATCAACTAAAAGAATATTCGCGTCCATACTTACAATCTCGCTCCTCAAGGATTCTTTATGTGCGTACTAATCTATTCCATAGGGTTAAACTGTCAACCCAAATGATGCGGTTTCTTTAGAAATTTTTCCGGGAGTGTAGAAAAAAGAATTTTGTATTGACGTAAACCTAACTATAATATCAGTGGCAACCAAGAATATGAATGAGGTTACGCATGAAAGGAAGAGTTAAGTGGTTTAACAAGAACAAGGGATACGGATTCATTATTACCGAAGACAACAAAGAGTACTTCGCGCACTGGAAGTCCATCGTCACCAATTCCCCGATGGAGCTCAAAGTGCTGGAACAAGATGAAATGGTCACCTTTGATCTTATGGATACTGACAAGGGCATTCAGGCTATCAACATAATGCGCCTGAACGCCTGATACATTTTAGATTATGGTTACAGGGTCCGGCTTTTAAGAGCTGGGCCCTTTGTTTTACATGGCCTTTTTACCGATAAACAGACAAGATATGGCTTCCCGCCACTGGGACTGCCTGGATATCATATTGGTGAGCGGAGACGCCTATGTGGACCACCCTTCCTTTGGCATCCCGCTGATTGGCAGAGTGTTGGAAGCGGCCGGTTACAGAGTGGGAATCATCGCTCAGCCTGATCTTGACAGCGATGCCGATTTGCTCAGGCTCGGTGCTCCCAGGCTCTTTTTTGGTGTCAGCGCGGGAAACATGGATTCCCTCATCAATCATTACACCGCCCAGAGAAAGCGGCGCAACGACGATGCCTTCAGCCCCTCCGGTCTTCCGGAAAAACGTCCCGACCGGGCCAGCATTGTCTACACCAACCAGCTCAAACGCTTGTTCAAAAACGTCCCAGTCGTTCTGGGCGGCCTGGAAGCTTCGATGCGCCGTCTGGCGCATTACGACTACTGGCAGGACAAAGTGAGATCATCCATCCTGGCGGACAGTAAGGCCGATATACTGGTGTATGGAATGGGGGAGAGGGCTATTCTGGAGATCGCTTCAGCTCTGGGGCAGGGAAGCTCCGTTGACTCTCTCAAAGATATTCCCGGGACGCTTGTCTTTGCATCCAAAACAGAGATTCCAGAGCCGGGCACGCTGCTGCCTTCCGATCGTGAATGCGTGGACAAACGTACGTTCTGGAAGGCTTCCAGGCTGTTCTGGAGCGAGCATGACCGCCAGACGCTCTATCAGGTCAATGCTGGAAGACTGGTCCGCCACAACCCTCCCGCCACCGCTCTCAATTCCGCAGAACTGGACAGGATCTACGCTTTGCCCTTTGAGCGAGCTCCGCATCCCATCTATCAAAACAAGCTCATCCCAGCCTGGGAACAGATCAAAACCTCCATCACTTCTCACCGCGGTTGTTATGGCGGCTGCAATTTTTGTGCCATCGCCGCTCATCAGGGCAGAGAGGTGAGTTCCCGTTCCAAAGCCTCCATCAGAGCCGAAGCTGTTGTTATGGCAAAGCGTTACAAGGGTGGAAAGCTCAGCATTTCCGATGTGGGAGGTCCCACCGCCAACATGTATGGCAGCCGCTGTTCCAAAGGCTGGCCCGTGAACTGCAGACGTCGCAGCTGCCTTTTTCCATCCATCTGCCCCAATCTGGTTTATGATCACAATCCTCAGCTTGAAATGCTGCAAGACGTTGAAAAGGTGCCAGGAGTGGGACACGTCTTTATCGCTTCCGGAGTGAGACATGATATGGCGATTTCCAGCCCTGCCTACATCAAAGCCCTGGCCTCCAAATATGCCGGTGGCAGATTGAAACTGGCCCCTGAGCATTCTGAACCGCAGGTCCTGAAGCAGATGGGCAAACCAGGCAGGGATGTCTTTGAAGCGTTTTCAAAAGAGTTTTACAGCTATTGCCAAAAGGCGGGCCTCAAGCGGCAGATCGTGCCATATCTGATCGTGGGTCATCCCGGCAGTGATCTGGAATCCGCCAAAGCCTTGCGGGCCTGGCTGATGCGTCACAAGATCAAGGTGGAGCAAGTGCAGGAATTCACCCCCACCCCGATGACAATCAGCACCTGTATGTATTACACCGGGATGGATTTCGAGACGGGAGAGCCCATCCACATCCCCAAGCCCGGAGAAGTTCGCAAACAAAAAGAGCTCATCCTCTGGCACCAGAAATAGTCCCCTGCCTTCGCCCTTACTCATCCATCTTTTGCCTCTCCAGATCTCACCTTACTCATCCCCAACTACATTCGGGATGGGTAGGGGATGCTCCTTCTGGGCATGAGAGCAACTGGTAAGGGCGGCTCAGCAGGTTTGGTGAGAGGATCTGTAACTGCTGCTATTAAATCGAGTTATGCCACGTGAACGAGGACGTCTGCGGTTCCTCTATTCCGGTTTGCCCCGCGATTCCCTGATCAGTCGCGTTCTAAAGCTGGGAGAGAAAACGCTGTTGGGATTCTGTCTCAGAAACTCCCTGGCCTGGCGTTGCTGTTCTTCACCGCTTTCCTGCAAGAACAAGCTTAAAAGGGCCGCGTAGTCTTTGGACACCTCATCCTGCCAATCATGAGACAAAATGCTGAGTGCCTGGGCTTTATCTCCCATGGCAAGGGCCCATTCCACTGCCAGGATCAGAAGCTCCTCATCCTGAGTGCCCGCGTAGAGAGTGATCAGCATGGTGGGGGCGAAGGGATCGCGGAGCTGATTGGCGCGATAAGCCGCCATAAAATGTGCTCTGGCCTCATCCGACAGGGCCAGCGCGTGCATCATCAGATAGATAGCGTCGTTGGTGAATTGCCCCTCCGGCCACGTGATCACGTATTCGTTCATCAGGCTGTCCGCCAGAGCCACATCACCGCTCAGCAGGGCTCTCAGAAAGCTCAGATGGTCACGTTTTTCGATCAATCTGGCCTCTGTGACCAGTGCCAGTTTCTGGCTGGCAGCCTCATAATCCTGGTCCAAAATCAATAGCCGGGCTGCTTCCAGCTCGCATTCCTGAATCTCAGGGGCGTTTCTGGCAAAACTTTTGGCCTGAGCAATCCAGTTCAAGGCCTCCTGAGGATCGCGGCTCAGGATCAGACTCAACTCGGCCTTGAGCTTGCGGGCCTGATAGCTGACCGGGTTGCGCCACCGGTTTTGGGGCAGACTGAGCAGCGAATCGTTGATCACCGCTGTGACCAATGAATCGGCATCCGTGTAGCGTTGATTGCGGGTGCCAATCACAGCCAGATTGTACAGGTACTGGGATTTACGCCAAATGTCTGCTTCCCGGCCGGCCAACCATGCAAAGGCAGGCTGGGCCACTTCATCATTCATGGCGTTAAACTGTTCAGTGGCAAAGAGCAGCAGCTTCTCTTGCCCCATTTCTTTATAGACGTTCAGCGCGTCGTTGTAGCGCTTTCTGCTCACCAGGGTGCCGGCCAACAGCTCTTTCATCACAGGATTACTACCCACCCCTGCCGCTTCCTCGATCACATAGACCAGGCTGCTGTCTGCTTCCAGCACCAATTTGCACTGGTTGTTGATAAAGTAGAGATTGCCGGGATTCCTGTCCAGCCAGCGTAAATATTCCCGGAGGGCCAGCTCATAACGCTGATAGTTGAGAGCGGAATTGGCATACTCGAGACTGAAGAGCTCCGGGTTGTTAAATTGTTGCCTGCCAAGCTCGTAGAGTCTGAGGACCTGATCATAGAAACCGCGCCGCTCAAAATAGGACGCGATGATCCGATAGCGGTTCTGGTCTTTGGGATTAAGCTCCAGACTGCGTAGCGCTTTTTCCCAGGCGGCGTCCACCGATCCTCTCTGCACCAGGATTTGCAGCTCATGGTCCAGAACGGTGGCGGGTTGCAGATACCTGCCGTGTTCGTTGAGGATAGCTTCCGCTTTGTCGATGTTGCCGGTTTGATAGGCGATGTTGAGCAGCTGCAGGATGGCCAGTTGGTCTCCCGGCCAGCGCTCCAGTACTTGTTTGTAAATAGTTTCGGCCTGAGCGTACTGCCTGGAGTTGTAGAAATTCTGGGCCTGCTGGGTGAGGATCTGCTTCTCGTCATACTGGCCCCACAGCCCTGAGACAATGATAATTAGTATAAAGTTGATCAGGCAGATTCTCATGTAGCGTGTCATTGAGCTTTGTCGTTCAGATACTTGAGGTATTTGATGATCACCTGTTGATAGGCTGCCGGCAGGCTCTTGTAGCTATCGTCCAGCATGGCGGCACGGCGGAGTTCTTTCAGATCGATCTCACCGGCTTTTTGAGGAAACTGCTGAGTGGAGGTCTCGCCTTTGCGTTTTTGGGTGGTGTCGCGCTTATTGATGGAGCGTTGGGCGTCCAAGAGCCGGGAAATGATGTTTTCCTGCCGCCGCATCAAGTCATTAGAAAGCTGATTGGAACGCAGTTGCCGGGCCACAGCTTCGGCCTCTTCAATGATCTGTTTGATGGCATTGCCCTGTTTCTGAGCTTCCGGATCGTTTTGCAGGGCGCGTTTGAGGTTGTCTGCCAGCCGCTGTTGGTCCGAGGCCAATTTCTGCATTTGCTGCTGCATGGCCGCGTCCATTCTGCCGCCTTGTTGTTGCAGCTGCATCATCATCTGCTCCGTGAGCATCATCATCGCCATCTGTTCCTGCCCCATCTGTTCCAGCATCTGCATCAGAGATTGCATTCCGCCGCCTCCTCCACCCTGGGATGGATTGTTGAGGGCCTGCATGAGATCATAGACCATCAGGTTGAGGCCCTTCTGGATGCCACTCATCAGTTCAGGCAGGCGATAATACTGCATATCGCTCACGTTTACAAACACTTCCCTGTAGGCCCGGTTGGTGTCTGAGAGGTCCAGATAAAACTTGGGAGGGATAAACATCGTGACCTGGGGAGTGGAAAAGAACTTGTTCAGGAGGATCTGGAGGCCATCGTATTGAGCGATCAGCTCCTGCATGATGGGGTAGGGGTCTGTTCCCAGACGTCCTTTGAGAGCTTCATGATTCTTGGAGAAGATCAGGAGCTCTCTGATCGCCCTCTGCATGGCTTCCATCACTTCTTTTTGAGAGCCGCCGCCCATGGACTTTTTCATTTCAGCCAGCTTCATAGTGAAGCGCCGCATCTTTTCAAGAGCGCTGCTTTGATTCTGTTGGGCATCTTGTCTTTGATTCTGGCGCATCTGCTGAGCGCTGGACTTCATGTCCTGTTCCGGCTTGCTTTGTTGCATGTCCTTTTTAAGCTGCTCAAGCTGTTGCGTGACTTCTTGATCGCGGGCCGGGTCCATCATGTCTGAAAGCTTTTCCAGTTCTTTTTTGAGCTCTTCGTAGCGGGAGGCGATGTTTTCCTGATCACGGGCCAGGCTTTCGGGGTTCTGTTTGGTATCGCCGCTGCGCTCCTTCAGAGCGGCCTGGGATTTTTCGATCTCCTGAGACATCTGCAGGGCCTTTTCCACCGCCTGCTCTTTCTTTATGCTCTCCAAAAGCTGGAGGGTCTGATCGATGCGCTGGGCGAAGTCTTCCATGGAAAACTTGAAGTCCTCCATAGCTTTACGCAGTGCTTCCTGGTCCATTTTTCCGAGGGCGTCGTTGAACTTCTCCATGGCGGCGCGAAGCTCGTCGTTGCTGATCTCTTCCATCAATTCCTGGATTTTCTGCATCTTCTGCAGGGTTTCGGGAGAGAGGGCCTGATTGTTGCGCATCTGGTCGATCAGTTCCTGAAAATCCTCGGCCACGTTATCTACCTGGTCGGCAAGCTGTTCCTGCTTCTGAAGGATATCCTCCAGTTGTTTTTTGTCTTCCCAGGAGGGGTCTGGCTCTTTGAGCAGTTCACGCCGTTTCTGCTCAAACTCCTTTTGCAGATCGCGCGTATCTTCCAGCGTGCGTTCCAGTTCTGAGGTCTTGAGGCTTTCCTGGCGTTCGATCTCCTGATAGATTTCCGCTATGGAAGGAAAGCGGGCCACGTAGCGCGCGCTTTCAGCTTTCTGACGGTCTGGGGAGTTGTCCCACACCTGCACCCAATAGGTAACCCGGTCCCCGGGAAATAGCTCAAATGGCTTGAGGTCAAAGAGATAGTCCTGATTATGGATCTTACCGCCCATCACAGACCTGATCATGAGCTCCCGCGTGGGGGTGTCGTTGATGTTGAAGCGCAGACTGAGGTCACGCAGGCCAAAATCATCGTTGGCTGATATGATCAGAGGCAGGTTCATCCGCTGGTCCAGCAGAGTATCCTCCCCGGGGAAGACGATCCTGACTTCCGGAGGGGCGTCTGGGATGATGCTGATCGTCTTTTCCTCAGGACGGTTGCGACGGCCCAGCTCATCGACCAGCTCCAGATACCAGGTGCCGGGTTGATTGATTCTGATCTGAGTGCTGAAGCTGTTGCCAGCGCCCTGCAGATCTATCTTGTTGCCGTCGGCAAAGCTCATCACGGCAGTCTTCACGGGGATATTGGTAACCAGATTCAAGCTCACCAGCGTGTGTCTGTATGCTTCGATGTTGCCCAGAGAAAGAGTATCGGTCCTGGCAGCCAGACTGGTGTGAGGAGGAAACTGATAACGCAGTTCCCAGCGCTTCACAAAAGGCTCATCCAGACATTTGATCCTGAAAGTGTCGGAAGCCGCAACCTCATTGGCCACATAGTATTCGATGTCATATTCCAGAGCTTCAAAGCGATAGCGGAAGTCGGTCATGGCCAGTTGACGCCAAGCCTTGTCATATCTGAAAAAAAGCCGGTGCTCCAGTCTGGGATCGGGATTCAGCACACTGATGATCAACTCCTGTCCCTTGCCGATCGTCAGATTGCCGGGGCTGACTTCCACCGTCCGTTTGTAGTCTATACTTTCAGCTTTATTGGAGTAAAACTGTTTCAAAGCCAGGCGGAAACTGTCATAGGAGAGTCCCCACACGCTGATCATGCCCACCAGAAAGAAGAGAATCAGGAAAAAATGCGTGGGTTTGTACCAGGGTGGAGGGGGATATTTATGCTCTCCCAGTCTGCTTTGAGCTCCCAGGGCCAGCACTTCCAGCACTTCCTGGCTTTCACCCTGTTGGCGTAACTGCAACAGGTTTTGATAGAGATCGTCTCCATGGTCAGCGCTAAGGTCCATCCATCTGGCTACCTGATAATGACTAAGAAGCCTATTGTAAGCTGTGATCAGGATAAAGAGCGCGATCAAAGCCATGCCGATCCGCAGAGTGATATTGATGTATGGCAAGAGCGGAGATTGAGGACTAAACCCAATCCAGGCCATGAAATACAGATGCAGGCCCAGTAGAAATATCAGCAGCGTGGCGATCAGGGCCTTGCCAATGATGGCGGTATTGAGTCGCAACCTGAGACTGCTCAGAGCGCGATCAAAAATGCCCATCTCTCATAATCCTCATCTGGTTGTTTGGATCTATTAGATCTGTTGTGGCTATTTCTGGACCTCTTCGGCGGCGATCAGCTCAGTGAACTTGGCAGCTGCCTGGTCGAGGGCCTCTTTGGGAGTCAAGACCTGTTTGAAGGCCTTCTCCAAAAAGCCTTTTAGCTCTGTGCGGGCGTTGAACCAGGCGGGTACCTGAGGCTCGTAAACGGCTTGTTCAAGCTGGTCAAATATCCCTTGGAACTGAGGAGTCTCAGCCAGAAAGTCCTTAACGACCTTAGTCTCCATCGCGCTCCTGCGGACGGGCATGTAGCAGGTCTTGACGCTCCACTTGGCGGTCTGAGCCGTATCCGTAAACCACTTGATAAACTCCCAGGCGGCTTTTTCGCGTTTGGAGTCTCCACTTTTGAAGATCACGATGTTGGCACCGCTGATGGCACTCTGAGCGGTGCGATATGTAGGCAAAGGCGCGTAACCCATATTGAAATTGATGGGTTGTTGACGCATATGGGTGATGGAGACGCTGGAGCCTTCATACATGGCCACGATGCCGGCCAGGAAGTCGTTTTGCCCATCATATTCCTTCACGGTATAGACGGTCTTGTCTTTATTGATCAGGTCTGTCACATAGGTGAGAGCTTCCACTCCAGCAGGGCTGTTGAGGACTGGTTGGCCGTTGTCGTCGATAATCCTGCCACCGGCCTGATGCAGCAAATTTATGAACTGCCACTCGTTGGGGCCGTAGTTTGTCCCGTAGGTCTTGCGGGGTTTGGCGTCTTTGGTGAAGGTTTTGCAGTAGTCTCTGAATTCCTGCCAGGTCTGGGGAAAGTGGTTGGGATCCAGTCCCGCGCGGTAGAAAGCGTCCTTATTATAGAAATAGGCCCTCACGCTTTTATTGAAGGGAAAGCTCCAGATATTGCCCTGGTAGGTGACGGCGTTGCGAAAGACGGGATACATGTCTTCAAAATCGGCTTCCGTAAACCCAGGGTCCTCTTTGATCAGATCGGAGATATTGACCAGCACGTCGGCGGCCACGTATTTGGCTGTCCAGGACTCAAACACCTGAGCGATATCGGGTTGCTTTTTTGCCTGGATCGAGGCCATAAGCTTTTGGGAAAGAGCGGCATAGGAGCTGATGGGATTGGCCAGCACCTCAATATCTTTGTGGGTGCGGTTAAATTCTCTGATCATTTCAGCCAGAGTGTCTCCCAGCGGACCGCTCAGCCCGTGCCAGAACGTGACTTTTACCTTGTTGGACTGGATCGCTTTACCACAGCCGCCAAACAGGACGGCCAGGACGATCAGGATGATGATAAACCTGCGCATGTGTATCTCCTCTATCGAATTCAGAGCTACAGACCATCTGATCTGGAAGCGGGATTGCAGTCAATATCTTTTTATCAGGCCATCCGTCTCCAGCCGCGAGTGGAGAGCTTAAACCCACAAAGCCATATCATGCGCCCCACCTGTGGATCTCCTGTGCCTGGGCAAAGGAGATGTAAAGGTGGGGCATAGGAGGAGTAAAGGAGGCTAAAGGGAAATCAGAGGGGCAAAGACACCCTTTTTCCCGTCTTGGCGGAGCGGTATATGGCTTGAATGATCTCCACGGATTTGCGCCCGTCGCGACCATCGGTGGAGGGAGTATCGCGACCCAGCAGGACGTCTATCACGTTGCGGTAATAGGGGTTGTGGCCAAAACCATAGACGTTTGGAGGCTGGTAGTTGGCGTCCTGAGCGATGCGGTCGTCGTCGTCATAGTCTTCAAATTCCCATTTCTCGATCTTGTTCACGGCCATACCGCCAACTTTTACGGTGCCCTTTTCACCGATGATGGTGATGGAACCTTCAAAATTCTTGGGATAGGTGAGCATAGTAACGTTGAGGGTGGCAATGATGCCGCTGCGGAATTGGAGAATGGCGCAGCCGGTGTCTTCAGCTTCAATGCGCCGCGCCATCGTGGCAGTGTAAGCCATCACGCTATCCACATTGCCCAGCAGCCAGTAGATGGCATCCACATAGTGGCTGGCCTGGTTCATAAAGGCCCCGCCGTCAAATTCCCAGGTGCCGCGCCACTTTTCTGCGTCGTAATAGGCTTGGGGGCGTTGCCAGAAAACATTTGACTGCGCGATGTAGATGCGTCCGAAACGTTCCTTTTCCACCGCGCGCTTTAAGAGCTGGAGAGTGGAATTGAGACGGTTTTGCTTGACCACAAAGAGGTGGACGTTGTTAGCATCGCAGGCCTGGATGAGTTTGTCGGCCTGCTCGATGCTGATTCCCATGGGTTTTTCTGTGATAACGGCGCGTCCTGAATTGGCCACGTCGATCCCGATCTGAGGATGCATACCGCTCGGGGTGCAAATGCTCACCGCGTCCAGCTGTTCTTTTTCCAGCATCTCGCGATAGTCTTTATAAACGGAGGTGATGCCATAGCTTGCGGCCATGGTCTTGGCTTTTTCTTCAATCACGTCCGCTACTGCTACAAAATCGGCCTCCGGGATCTGGGAAACGGCGTCAAAATGATTCTTGGAAATTCGGCCGCAACCGATCAATCCAAGTCTGATCTTATCCATTTAATCTCCTGATGTGATCGCAAACGCATGGATTTGCGAATAGTTACATAATCAAATTTGCTTGCCGGCAATGAGAGTAGAGCCTCTCTGCAACTGACAACAGAGACACTTTTGCCGATCAAGCCTTTTTGTAAAGGAGTTTTTTTGGCTTCGCGATCAAGAGACAGGCATCTCAACTCCGCGATTGACAAAATAGGCCTCTCCCAGAAAAGGAACTAAGATGTTTATGAAACCCAAAAAGCTGCTTCTGATCACCGACATGTTTCCCCACGAGCAAAGTCCCGTGGCGGGGATTTTTGTGCGCCATCAAGCTGAGGCCCTGGCGCGTCATTATCAGGTGAAAGTAGTGGCCACCTGGTTTCCCTCGCAGCCGGAGCTCAGAATCACCCAGACTCCGGAATTTGAGCTTGTTTATATCCGCTATCCTCAAAGCCGGCTGCTGTTTCCGCTCACTGTGTTGCAGTATCGCAAATGGGTGATTCCACGGCTGAAAGCTTTGATTTCAAGCTGGGGGCCGGATATTATTCACGTCCATGATTGCCGTCACGTTCCCGAGCTTACCTGTCTTGCAGATGTGTTAAAAAGCTGTAGCGCAGCCAAATACCTCAGCATCCACAATATCAAGACCCTCCCTGAAAGGGCGGAACATGCCTATCTGAGATACATTTATCGCAAGACCCTGGCCCAAGCTTATGACCATTGGGACAAAGTCTTTTTCGTCAATGAGGGCTTGCGCCAAAGGATGAAGGAGATCGTCCCGCTGGAGAAGAGCATGTTTATCGGTAATGCGATCATTCCCGCTCAGCCATGTACCGATCTTTTCATCAAGGAGTTGGCGGCCAGCCTCGATAGGGCGGACTTCAACATCCTGGCAGTAGCCAATCTCAAACGGGAAAAAGGTCTCGATATCCTGATCCGCTCCCTGGCTGAAATCAGATATCAGGGCAAGCGGGTTTCCCTGAAGATCATCGGCGATGGGGAAGAGCGAGAACGCTTGCTGGACCTGGCTTTGCGCCTGGGAGTGGAACGTCAGGTCACCATCTACCCCGCCAAGGCCAATCAAGTTATCCGCCAGACATATAAGTACTTCGACCTCTTTGCTTTACCCAGCTATAGCGAGACCTTTGGCATCGTCTATCTGGAAGCCCTCGATGCCGGCATTCCAATCATCGGCGTGAAGGGACAGGGCATCGATGGCGTGATCGCATCGGGGGAGCATGGACTGCTCTGCGAACCCAGAAATCAGGCATCTTTGAGTGACTCGATCAGATATATGATGGAGCATCAGGAAGAGGCCAAAGCTATGGCCGAAAAGGGACAGGAATTGGTGCGCGGTAGTTTTATGATGGATAGCCTGATCGCCAAACTGAGAGAAGTGTATGAAGGATAAGCGGATCCTGATGCTGATCAATGAGTTTCCTCCGGTAGGCGAAAGCGGAGTGCAAAGACCCCTCAAGTTTCTCAAATACCTGGCCAGATCAGGCTGGGACTGCTTGGTGGTCACTCCTTCCCAACCTACTAAAACTGTGCTGGACA
>JAGOIY010000023.1:11939-19756 GCA_017995405.1 Candidatus Cloacimonadota bacterium | reverse complement strand
CTCAGCTCTCACCGAACCTCAATCCGTTGATATCTCCCTGGAGAACAGCAGCGTCGCCTCATCCTGTTCCAGAATGAATGACCGGCCCTCGGGGTCAAAACGGATTACCAGACCGACGCTGGGGCATTCAAATCTCCTGCCGTCTATGGCTTTAAGCTTGATGGCTGGTTGATCCGCGGCCTGGGCATAGATTTCTCCATCTATTGCCATAATCTCGATCTGCATCGCGAGTTCCTCGTTGTGGTAGTTACCCACCAGAGTGGAAAGCTCAACCAGTTGTTCAGCCTTAACGTATTGAGGGATGTTTACATGCTGGTCTGACAGGATGGCTGAGATCAGCCCTATCAGTCCCAGACTGGGATCCGCTTCGCCGTTGGAGAGCCAGCAGAGCGAGTAGCCGTCTTCAGGACTGTAGAGCAGGATAGATCTGAAGTTGTCGATCGACCCTGTGTGACCGTAGTAGCTGTGAGTTCCCATCGGCATGTTAAAAATGCCGCTGCCAAAGCCTTCCTCGCATTCCAGCATCACTTTCAGACTCTGTGGGGAGATGAGCTTATCCTTGAAGAGCGCTGCCACGAAACGCAATAGATCAGACGCGGTGGAGACTATCCCACCTGCTCCACCGGGAATATCCATATTCATCATCCGGCCCGGTTCCCAATATCCCATATAGAGATAAGACATTGCCTCATTATTGCTTACGTCGATATCGCCGCCATAATAGGTGTCATCGAGTCCGATCTTGCCGGTAATCCTTGTATTCAGGGACGCGGCATAATCGCGACCGTCCAGAGCTTCGATGATGTATCCCAGCAGCAAATAGTTGGAGTTGCTGTAAATATGTCTTTCACCAGGATTAAATGCCGCGGGAAAGGAGCAAATCCTGGAGAGGACCTCATCCCGGGTCCTGGGCTGTAGGCTCCATCTGAGGTAATTGGGTATGTCGGTGAAAGAAAATATCCCGCTTTGATGAGTGAGCATCATGGCGATACTGATAGAATCGGCATTGGGAACGGTGGGAAAAAAGTCAACCAGTCTGGTGTCCAGGGATAATCGTCCCTCTTCCAGCAGCTGAAAGATCATCACGGCAGTGAATGTCTTGGTAATGGAACCGATACGGTAACGGGTGCTGGGGTCGGCAGTTAGCCTGGTGTCGCCATTCAAGTATTTATAACCGAGCGCTCTGGCAAAAATGATCTGTTGGCTATCGGCGATGGCCAGGCTACCCATGCTCTGGTTGTGCATATCTATTGTGTCCAGCAAATCGCCGATTAGCTGTGCTTTGGAATCCGACCAGCTGAGCCTGCCTCCTTCGGGGCGGGCCGGCATGACACCAAAAGTGAGATCAAATGCCAGATATGTTTGATCCCTGATGATCTTGATCCTGGCCTGGTCACCGGGCTGATATTTTGACAATACGTCCCGGAAAGCTTTCGGATTGGGGATCGGCACGGCATCGATACTCACGATCAGATCATCGACGCGTAATCCGCAACTGTCAGCCGGACTGCCTTGCACAACCAGGGTAACCAATACCCCTTCGGTCGATTCCAGCCCCAGTCTGCGTTGGGAAGCAAGAGTAAGATCGGTGACATCAATACCCATATAGCGTTTGGGGGCGGGCTTGGTTGCGTTGCTGGCCATAGCGGGAACCAGGATGAGCAGAAGCCATGCTGCCAGCATAAGTAGCGGCATTATGGATCGCGGTTTAATCATGTTAACTCCTTCACCAGTTCCTACGCGTCAATCCTTTCAAGAACCGGGACTAATGCCTGGCCTGCTCGATTGTGGAATGTGGACATAACCTGGCCGGGTAATTCCAACACCGTCCCGTCTTTTCAGCCAGTAACAACTCAGAAGGATATCCTGAGGCATCAATCCCCGGAGGGCTTATCCTCATCCTCAGTCTCAACCGGCAAAGGAAGATCTGGCAAGGAACGCAGCTTTCGGCGCCGTTTTCTGGCGACAAAAAAGAGCAGGAAAGGCAAACAGGCCAGCAGGATGCTGTTGAAGCCCAGGATCAGATACTGCCAGGCCAGACCTTGACAATGAGCTCTGAATTCAGCATTGAAATCCAGCAGAGTGGTGTTGAAACTGGCGTTGAAGACGCGGGTGAACATCAGCCTGTGACCTTCTTTCCGGCCAGCCGCTACCGCATCCCAAAAGCGTCTCCAGCCCTGCTCTTTCTTATCCTTGAGATAGCGGATGGCAAAGTAGGAGGTGAGGTAGTAGTTCTGCCATTCTGAGGGCTGGGTAGGATACTCCCAACTCATCTGAAACAGATCGCTCTGACGGCCGAAAAAGCGCTGCTGGGTGAAGTACAGATAGCTCTCCACACTGAGTTGATTGGCATAGAGGGTGGCAAGCCCTTCGTGGAACCAGAGGGTGGTCCCATCGAATAGGTGGTCCAGAAACCAGTGCGTGTATTCGTGGATGAGCACCTTCACAAAATCCTGGCCAATCTGTTCCCTGGAATGGATGTAAACCCGCTCTTCGATGCTGCTGTAGAAGGCATCGCTGAATTCCACCACTTTATCTCTGCCAAGACTCAGTCTCTGATAGCTTTCCCGGTCAGGAACGATGAAGATCTCAGGTCCATCGTCAAGATAGACACCCGTCTCCATTTGAATCAGGTCTATGCCCGCGTCCAGCATTGCTCTCAGTTCGGCGGTCGAGGCGGGTGTTTCCTTTGTGCCGTAGATACTTACATAACGTGAGTTGGCAATAAAACGGTATTGTCCCCAGGCGACGGAACAAAGAGTGAGGACCGCGGCCAGCAGCAAAATCTTGAGCCGCAGGAGAACCATCAGTCCGCTATGGGCTCCCGCTTGAGCAGCGAGTAATAGCTGGCGGCGTCTTTTTTGGCCACATTGCCCTCGGGAAGCCTGTCCACTCTCAGTTCATGTAAGAACCCATAGAGTTTGAGTTCGATTACGTCCATGGCGTTGACCGTCGCCGAGGCCTTGGCAGGCTTGCCGTTGATGCTCACCAGGCCTTTATCGCAGGCGGTTTTGGCGATGCCGCGGGTCTTGGTGAGGCAGAGCTTATTCAGGAGCAAATCTATCCGCATCGTTGATCTTTTCCTCTTTGTCGAGTATGTCTCTGATCAATTGGGCTATTTCCTTGATTTTGAAGGGTTTCATCACAAAATCCCGGATGCCAAGCTGTTTGGCCCCTTCGGCCGAGATCAGGGTCGTGAATCCGGTACAGATGATGATGGGCATCCGGGGATCGATAGCCAGCATCTTCTCGGCCAGGTCCACCCCGTTCATATAGGGCATGGTGGTGTCTGTGAGCACCATATCGACACGGTGATGATTGCGGTCAAAATACTCGAGGGCCTTGCGGGGGTCCGTGAATCCCTCCACGTTAAATCCCAGCCTGGAAAGCCCTTGTTTGAACACGTTGACCAGCATGGGCTCGTCATCCACAAACATGATGTTTTCCACCCCGCTGACTTCTTCATCGATGATGGTCTCTTCCACGGGTTTGATAGATCTATCAGCTTTGTAGACAGGCAAATAGATGCAGAAGGCGGTTCCTACGCCCACGGTCGATTCCACTCTGATAGCACCCCGATGAGCCTGAACGATGCTGTGGACGATGGACAAGCCCAGACCGGTTCCTTCCGTACTGCGCTTGGTGGTGAAATAGGGGTCGAAGATATGCTGGATGAGGTTTTCCTCGATGCCGCAGCCGTTGTCGCGAACGATGATCCTGAGGTATTCACACTGATCGAGCTCCGGGAAAGCCACCATATCCTTGCTGAGGAAGGAAATCTGGTCCACGCTGATCTCAAGATGGCCCTGTTTCTGACCAATGGCGTGCATGGCGTTGGTGCCCAGGTTGATCACGATCTGATGCACCTGTCCCGGCACGGCCATGACGGTGCTGTTGGGCACCTGATAGCTCTCGGCGATCTCAATGTTTTTGGGCAGATAAGAGCCCAGGAAACGGACCGATTCCTTGACGTGGTCTACCAGTTCGATCAGCTCGGTGCGGGCTTCTTCCTGACGGCTGAAGGAGATCAGATGCGCGATCATCTCTTTGGCCCGGTTGGCGCTCTTGAGCACTTCCACCAGTTTTTGAGCACTGTCGCTATAGGGGTCCAGATCTTCAGCGGCCAGCTCGGTATATCCGATCACGGCACTGAGGACGTTGTTAAAGTCATGCGCGATGCCACCCGTGAGACGTCCGATGGCTTCCAGACGCTGAGTGCGTTTGAGCTGCTCTTCCCGCAGGATCTCATAAGTGACGTCCTTGCAGCTGGCTATGATGCTGGAAAGATGGCCCTCGTGATCGATCACCGGCTTGACTACCATGTCCAGGGTGATCTTGGAGCCGTCCTTGCGGATCATATCCACTTTGCCCCGCCAGGGTTGAGAAGATCTCACCCGCATCCAGGAAGTTTGCATTTCCTTGCGGCTGTTCCGATCGAAGGGCAGAAACTCCAAAGGTTTGTCCAGAAGCTCCGCGCGGGCATAGCCAATGGATTTTTCAAACACGGTGTTCACGTAGTAGATAAAGCCCTGGGCTGAGAAGATGGCAATGCCCTCACCGGCCTGTTCGATAGCCTGGATGAGGACGGTGATGTTTTCGTCGCTCTGTTTTTTATGCAGGGCAAAGGCGATCTGCTCTGAGATGGATTCCAGAAAGAGCCTGTCTTCCTCGGTGTAGAGGTTGGTGAGGGTGTAGCTCTGCACGGCCAGCGCGCCGATCACGTTTCCGGACAGGATCAGCGGCGCGCCCAGGTAGTTTTTGGCCAGACGGCTGTCACCATAGTCCAGCCCGGTGCGCTGATGCACCTCTTCCTCTTCCAGGAGCAGGGTCTGAGCCCCGGAAATGATCTGTGCGGTAAGGGAATCGGCAAAATCGATACTGATGGGGCTGTCATCTTCAAACTCGTCCACCACATAGGGGAAGGTGATCAGCCGGCTCTTGGAATCATAAAGCGCGATATAAAAGTTGCTTACATCCAGCAACCGGCCCATGGATTCATGGATGATATGAAACAGCTCGTCGAGGCTGACTTCCGCGTTCACGGCATGGCTGATGCGATGCAGCATGGTGGTGACCAGCTCTGAACGGTTGAAGGCCGAAAGATCGGTGAGCACCATCGTGAAGAGGCGCTGATCGTTTACCTGGATGGGCTGGATAGTGAGCTTGTGGACGTGATACTTGCTGCGGGAGTCCCTGAAGCTGTACTCATAGACTTGCTGTTCTGGTTCGGGATGCTCCAGCAGGACTCTCAAAGAATCTGCCGTGAGGGGCAGATCGCGGTCCAGGCTGTTTTCTGAGGCAAATTTGGCATAGATATCCCAGATCGCTTTACCGGCCATGTCCACCTGGGGAGCACCGATGATACTGGAAAATGACTGATTTACCAGCCTGATGCTACCCTGGCTGTCCAACAGCACCAAGCCTTCGGATGACTGCTCAAAGATGCTGCGGAAGAGGGATTCGCTCTCTTCCAGCTCGCGGCGCACCTGGTCCAGACGGGTGTAATCCTGCATCACCACGATCACATTCTTGTAATCGCTCATCTCCGGGCCCGGAATGTTCCAGGAGATGCGGAACATGAGCTTATTGCCCTGCAGGTCATAGTTTATGCCCTGTCCGTCAAAGTGAGTCTTGTTTTCACTGAGGGCAATGGTGGATTCCATCAGACAGTAGATGGCTTCATCGCGAAAAATGAGCGGCAGGCCTCTCACGAGGGTTTGCTTGTCCCGGGCTTTATAGGTCTGGAGCGTGGTATCGTTTACATCCACTACCTTGAGCTGAGAGACGCATTCCAGCAGTTTCTCCGGATAGGTCATGAAGTAGGCCCGAAAGTCTTTCACGCCCAGTTCTTTGTGGCGTTCGATAAACTCAACGACGCCTGTAAAGTCTTCCACCCAGATGGAGACTGGCGATTGCTCAAAGAGCATCTTGTAAAACGCGGTGGGATTATGATACATTATTTGGTAAGCAGCCTTTGGGTCTCAAGAGCGATCATCAGCTCTTCGTTGGTGGGTACTTTGAGCACGCTAACCTTGCCTTCCGGGCGGTTCAGCACTTCGATACTATCGTTGAAAAGGGCATTGGGTTCCGGGTCGAGAGTGATCCCGAGGGCTTCCATGTCTGCACAGACCTGAGCTCTCATGATTGGCATCCTTTCACCCACACCGCCTGTGAAGATCAGCACGTCCAGTCCGTTCATGGCGGCAAAATAAGCCCCAATATACTTCTTGATGCGATAGCAATAGACGTCGTGGGCCTGAATGGCCTTGGGATTGGAGTGCAGCAGAATCTCGTCCTCGATCTCACGCATATCGTTGCTGATATGAGAGAGACCCAGCATGCCGCTCTTCTTATTTAGAATGGAGTTTACCTCGTCCACGCTGAGGCCCAGTTGAGTCTGCATGTGAATGGGAATGGCCGGGTCCAGGTCTCCGCAGCGGGTGCCCATCATCAAGCCTTCCAGAGGAGTGAGACCCATGGAGGTGTCCACGCTTTTGCCACCATTGATGGCAGTGATGGAAGCTCCATTGCCCAAATGGCAGGAGATGATCTTGAGGCTGGCCAGATCGCGGCCCAGATACTCGGCGGCCTTCATGCTCACATACTTGTGGGAAGTGCCGTGAAAACCGTAACGCCGGATCTTGTGAGTGTGATAAAACTCCAGCGGGAGGGGATACATATAAGCCTGGGAAGGCATGGTCTGATGGAAAGCGGTGTCAAACAAACCGCACTGAGGCACGTCCGGCATGTTTTTTTTGACTGCTTCAATGCCTTTGAGGTTGGCAGGGTTGTGCAAGGGGGCCAGGGATATACACTCCCGCATCACATCGATCACGTGATCGGTGACAATCACGGCATCCGAATAATGCTCTCCGGCATGGACGAGCCGGTGCCCCACCGCGTCGATCTCACGCACGCTGCCAATCACTCCGTAAGCGGGGTCCAGCAGACTGTCGATGATGAGCTGGAGGCCCTGTTCATGGTCCTCGATCACCATTTCCCGCTTCTTTTTGGTATAAGCCGGGCTTTTATAGGTAAACAGCGCGATGTCTTCGCCGATCCGTTCGGCGATTCCTTCGGCCATCACGTTCTGGTCTTTCATGTTGATGAACTGGTATTTGATGGAAGAGCTTCCGCAATTCAGCACCAGTATATTCATGGGATTCCTCTCTTTAGACTTTTCAGGATTAGTATCGGCAAACCTGTAAGCAGATTATAACAATTTTTGTTCCATATTTCACACAGAATAAGGGCGTGAGCTCAAATCAAGGGGGGATGATGTGGAATTTCGTGGAAAAATGGTGGGTGATACTGGATTCGAACCAGTGACCTCTACGATGTGAACGTAGCGCTCTAACCAGCTGAGCTAATCACCCGTATTCAAAAGTGGTGGGAGATACTGGATTCGAACCAGTGACCTCTACGATGTCAACGTAGCGCTCTAACCAACTGAGCTAATCACCCACGGTGAAGTCATTCTGCAAAAAGGTAGCTATTTGTCAATAGAAATCTGCGGACTAAGGCTTGAGACGAGGCCTGAAAAGGCTGTCACCCTATGCTGGGGTATCCCTGCCCACAAGCGAGCAGCCCCTGGCTTCATTGCCAGTAATGAGCTATGAGGCAAACAGATAGCCCGGGACCGGGTCACTTCATCAGGACCATTTTGCGGGAAGCGCTATACTCGCCGGCCGTCATCCTGTAGAGGTAAACTCCCCCTGAGACAGCCCGGCCGCTGTTGTCCTTGCCCTTCCAGAGAGTGCTGTGGGTGCCGGCTGAAGACCGGTACTATAACCGGCTGAAGAGCTTGTGCGAAAATG
>JAGOIY010000023.1:0-11839 GCA_017995405.1 Candidatus Cloacimonadota bacterium | reverse complement strand
GTCATCCTGTAGAGGTAAACTCCCCCTGAGACAGCCCGGCCGCTGTTGTCCTTGCCCTTCCAGAGAGTGCTGTGGGTGCCGGCTGAAGACCGGTACTATAACCGGCTGAAGAGCTTGTGCGAAAATGGCGTATTGAGTCCCGTCAGGGACGCTATTTCAGATAGATTACGCGTACCACACATTGGACTGATCCCCGTCAGGAGTGGTATTTCAGATTATTAGGCCACATCAGAAGCCGCTGTCTCTTAGAGACCGTTGCACATAAGCGGATCACTGGCTTTAGAGCTTGTGCGGAAATGCCATCTTGGAGTTTAAAGCCCTAAAATGTATTATTTGTTTATATCTATACCTGACGGGGCTTTGGACTTACGTGCAGTACATCGGAGGGGGTTTTTCTCGCGAGTGTGCTGGTTGAAGTCCAAGCGGCCCGCAAACTCGTTGTCATGCATACCTTTATCGTGGCCGCTTGAACTCCAACGGGGCTGTATCAGTTTCTGGCTTCGCCAGTTTTCGCACCAGCTCTGAAGCCAGTGATGCCTATTATTCAATGCTTAAAAAAGCGGAGTTTCCTGCCGCTTTCCATTACGGGTGCATTGCGGGTGCATTGCGGGTCGCACCCGTAATGCACCCGTAATACCAATCGGGAGTGTCCTAAACTCAGTTGAACTTGTTGGTGATATCTTCCAGCCCGGGCAGCTTCTGCACTTTGAAGCTGTCGGTGCGCATTTCGGCTTCGGGGGCAAACTCGATCTGGTCTTTGAAGGCGATAAAGTATTCCTCGTGGGCGCGGATATGAGAGAGCAGGTCCGGATTGACGGTCACACGGAGCTTCTTGTTGCGGGTGAAGTATTCCGCGCGGCTCAGCCAGCGATGAATGCGCATCGTCATGGCGTCCCGGGATATCACTCTGCCGGAACCGTTGCAGTAGGGGCAGGGGTCTGAGAAATTGGCGATGAGGGTGGCGCGCATGCGTTTACGGGTCACTTCCACCAGCCCCAGATCGGTGAAGCTATAGACCTTGTTTTTAGCGCGGTCGCGCCTGAGACCTTTTTTGAGGGTGTCCAGCACTTCCTGTTTGTTGTTTTCACTGATCATATCGATAAAGTCGATGATGATCACGCCGCTGAGGTCGCGCAGCCTGATCTGGCGTGCGCATTCAGCGGCCGCCTCGATGTTGGTGCGTTTGATGGTCTCCTCGTAGTGGGTCTTGCCGGTAAAGCTGCCGGTGTTGATATCGATGGCTACGAGGGCCTCGGTCTGCTCGATCTTGATATTGCCGCCGCTGGGCAAATAGATGCGGCTGTGAAACACCGTCTCGATCTTCTTTTCGATACCCCAGGCGTCGAAAATGGGGCTGTCTTCCTTATAAAATTCCACGTTGGGAATGAGGTCCGGAGATACTTCTTCCAGATAGCCCAAAATGCGCTTGTAGAAATACTTGTCGTTCACCACCAGGCGGTCCACGTGCTCACCGAAGAGGTCGCGGATGAGGTAGTTTTCCAGGGCGTTCTCTTCGAACACGCAGATCGGCTCCTTGCCGTATTTGATCTGCTTTTCGGTGAGGCGCCAGGTCTTGGCCAGGGCGTTGTATTCGTTCTTGAAGTCTTCTTCGTCGCAGCCCTCTGCTTCGGTGCGGACGATCAGGCCATAGTTGGGGTCCTTGACGGCCGAGAGGATGTTGCGGATGCGGCTGCGTTCTCCCTGGTTGTAGATCTTGCGGGAGATGGCGATCTTGTTTTTATTGGGGAAGAGCACCAAATACTTGCCGGGTATGGATATCTGGCCTGTCAGCCTGGCCCCTTTGGAGCCGATGGGACCTTTATGGACCTGCACCACAATCTCCTGACCGGACTTGAGCAGGTTGCCGATCTGGGAGGAGTCGTTGGGATTGAGACGCTGGCGGGGTTTATCGTTTTCGAATACATCCAGAAAGTCCAGCACGATATCGGAGTAGTGAAGGAAGGCGGTGCGTTCCAGGCCAATTTCCACAAAGGCGGCCCCCATTCCGGGCAGGACGTCTTTGACGTGGCCTTTATAGATGTTTCCCACGATGTTTTGGCGGTCTTTGCGCTCCACAAAGAGCTCCACCAGCTTGTTGTCTTCGAGCACCGCGACGCGCTTTTCGAGCGGGTGTACGTCCACGATGATCTCGGTGTTAAAACTGTCTTTTCTCATAATTTCCTATGGGTATAAAATTGGTTAGCGCTCCTCAATCCAGGCTATAGGGGCAGCGGTAGAGCCACTGGTTGGGGCCGAACTCACTGAGCAGCAAGTCTTTGATCTGCTCAGCGGGGTCTCCGTGGCGTAGCTTGAGCTCACGGTCCAGCATCTGGAAAATGCCGCTTTCCTTGAGGGCCTGATAGATCGAGACACGGGTGGGGTAGTTGGTCACGCTGTAATCGCTAAGCTTGGCCAGGTCTGCCGCTTTACCGATGGCATCCTGAAGGTTTCCCACCGCGTCGATCAGCTTGAGGGCAAGAGCGTCGTCGCTAGACCAGATCCGGCCTTCAGCCACTTCCGGCATCAGGTCCATCGGGATCTGGCGTGATTCCGAGACGCGCTGTTTAAATTCTGTATAGACCCCTTCTGAACTGCGCCGGAAAGATTCCAGCAGAGCGGGATCGTATGTTTCAAAAAGGTTGATGGGACCGGCAAATTTGCCATAACGGAGAGTTTGACTGCGCAGGCCCAGCTTGGTGCCCAGTTCCTTGGTCTCCGGCAGGGTCATGATCACTCCGATCGAGCCGGTAATGGTGTAGGGATCGGCATAAATATACTGGCCGGCGCAGGAGATGTAATAACCCCCTGAGGCTGCCACTCCGCCCATGGAAACCACCACGGGCAGTTTCTTTTTGAGCTGGCTGATCTGCTGATAGATGAGCTCGGATTCCAAAGCGCTGCCACCAGGGCTGTTGACTCTCAGGACCACCGCTTTGATGGTTTTGTCCTTTTCGATGGCTTCGATGATCTTGCGGACTTTCGAGGCAGAAATCATGGATTCGGAGCCATAATCGGGACCGGCAGCGATGCTGCCGCTGAGGTTGACCACCGCTACTTTTTGGGCCTTGGCGGAGGGCTGTTTGCCGCTATAGTCATCGATGGAAATGCTGTTGTCTTTGGTGATCCCATATTGAAGCTTCAGCGCGTCCAGAGATCCGGCCCGGTCGATGAGACCATAGTCTTTGGCCATGGAAGCAGAGATAAAGATGTCGTCGCGATTTTCCAGCACTTCGATCACGCGGGTGCTGTCGATGTTGCGATAGGTGGCAATATCGCCTACAAGCTTGTCGTAACGTGCCTTGAGAGCTTTTTCGAGGTTGGCTCTGGTGCCGGCGCTCAATTCTGTCCGCGTGTAAGGTTCACCCGCTCCTTTAAACTCTCCGGACTGCATCACGTGCATCCTGATCCCCAGCTTCTGCAGGGCTTCCTTGTAAAACATCAGGTTGGCCGAGACGCCTTCCAGCAGCAGTCCCGCCGACGCGGAAGGCTCCATCCAGATGCTGTCCGCCATGGCGCAGAGCAGATAATCCTTTTGGGACATCATCGTGCCATACGCGATCACGGGTTTCTGGCTGCCTTTGAATTGGGCGATGGCGATACTGATCTCACCCAGGTTGGGATAGCTTACTTCCAGGAAACCTGGTTTGATCAGCATTCCCTTGATCCGCTTGTCTGTCGAGGCGGCTTTGATCCTGGCTGTGAGCTCCTCAGCACTGGTGATGCCTGTGCCAAAGATACCGCTGCTCTGGATCTCGTTGTAATCGTTGATCAAGCCAGCGGGATCGAGTACCAGCCAGGCATTCGAGGGCACGCTCACACCGCTGCCAAGCTTGCCGGCGCTGCTGCAAAAGCCGATACCAAAGGCTACGATCAGGATGAGGGGGAATACCAGACAGCCGATCAGAATGGGTTTTCCTGTCTTCATGTGAAGCTCCTAAATGGGTTTCTCTGGGGGTGAGAATCAGATGGCGGAGATGCTGGGATTCGAACCCAGGGTACGCGTTTTGCACATACACACGATTTCCAATCGTGCTCCTTCAGCCAGCTCGGACACATCTCCGCGCCAAGTGTCTCCAAAAATTTCCGGGGGCTGATTCTGTCAAACATTAATTAGTGCCGGAAGTGTCTGAAGCCCGTAAAGACCATCGCCACATCCAGCTCATTGCAGGCCTGGATGACTTCCGCGTCGCTCTTTGAACCGCCTGGCTGGACCACCGCTTTGATGCCATGCTGATAGAGCTCGTCGATGGAATCGCGGTAAGGGAAAAATCCATCCGAAGCACAGACGGCCTTGCTGAGATCGTGGTTGAACTTTTTGGCTTTCCAGATAGCGATGGCGGTGGAGTCGATGCGGCTGGTCTGCCCAATGCCCAGGCCCATCACCTGGTCGTGAGTGGTGAGCGCGATGGCGTTGGAACGCAGCAGGGATGCCACTTTCCAGCCCCATACCATGGCGTCGAACTGCTCCTGAGTGGGTTGCTTCTGAGTGACCACCCGCCATTTGGAGATGTCGATATCCACCATATCCCATTCCTGGACCAGGTAGCCCCACCACATAGACTTCATTTCGTAGGGGTTGCGTGGTTTGAGCAAAAACTCCGGATCATATTGGATCAGACGGCGGTCCTTTTTCTTGATCAGCACGTCCAGCACTCCGGGCTCGTAAGCGGGAGCGATGATGATCTCGGTGAAGATGCGGTTGATGCTGACGGCCGTTTCCATATCGAGGGGACGGTTGACGGCCACGATCCCGCCAAAGGGAGAGACGGTATCGGTGGCAAAGGCCTTGCGGTAGGCATCTGCCAGATTGAAGCCGCTGCCGATGCCACAGGGGTTGCAGTGTTTGGTGATGACCACGGTGGGCTCTTCAAAGAGACGCACGGATCTCAGAGAGCTGTCGATATCCAGGATGTTGTTTAGCGATAGTTCCTTGCCGTGCAGGCTCTTCCAGCCGTCCCGCCGGGTCACGTAAAATCCGGCTTTCTGATGAGGATTTTCTCCATAACGCAGCTTGGACTGCAGCGAGCAGTTGAGGTCCATAAAACCGGGCATTTCCGTGACGGGCAGCAGATCGACATGGAGCTCCGAGAGGTAATCAGCGATGTCAGAGTCGTAGTGGGTGACGAGTTCAAAGGCCTTGTGGGCCAGGTATAGCCTCCAGCCTTCCTGAGTGCCGGCTTCAGAGCCCAGCAGGTCGAGCGTGGGAGCGTAATCTCTGGGGTCCGTGAGCACGATCACGTGGCGGTAGTTTTTGGCCGCGGCCCTGATCAAGGTTGGACCGCCGACGTCGATGTTCTCGATAATCTGGCTGTGAGATACGCCTTCGGTGGCCCTGGTCTGAGCAAAGGGATAGAGGTTGACCGCCACCACATCGATATGATCGATGCTGAGGTCTTGCAGAGTCTTGATGTGAGAGGGTTCATCGCGGTCTGCCAGAATCCCGGCATGGATGATGGGGTGCAGGGTCTTGACCCGGCCGTCCAGGATCTCCTGAAAGCCGGTAAGATCGGCTATTTCCACCACTTCAGAGCAAAACTGGCGCAGGTGTTTGGCTGTTTTGGAGGTGGAAAGAATGGTGAAACCCAGTTTTTCCAGGCCCATGGCCAGGGCTTCCACTCCAGCCTTGTCGCTGACTGTGATCAAAGCGTACTTTTTCATTGCTTGGTCCCTTCTTTATCTTCTGCCAGCACATCCAGCAGGCTGTCTTTGTCCACAAGGGTCTCCAGCCTGCGGTTGAGATGGTTGTTGCTAAACATTTCGATGGTGAGGCGAACCGTCTGACGGGGTTGACGAATCGTTTCGCCCTTGTGATCTTTGTTTTCCAGCACGCTTACCAGCACGATGCCACCGATGATCACTACCCAGTTAAAGTATATCCAGGTAAGGAAGATCGGCAATGCGGACATCACTCCATACACGGCCTGGATGCTGGTAAGATTGTAAATATAGACGTCGAACAAGCTCTTCACCATCACCCACACCACGGTGGTCCAAAAAGCACCCCGAAACAGCGAGCGTCTGCTGATCCGGATGGAGGGCAGCAGCATATATAAAAAGATCATCGCAAAGAACTGCAGGAAAAACGGCACTATATAGTTGAGCTGCTTGAGGATGGGCAGATTGAGCACCACCGAGATGACCGGCAGCGAACTGGATGAAAAAAGCATCACCATGATCAGCATCCCAAAGATCAGGGTGCCAAAGAACTTGATCAGCTGAGAGATCAGGTCCTGAGTGTGGGCCAGGTCCATGCTGAGGATGCGGTCGAAGGTGTTGCGGATTGACCGGAAGAGGGAATAGGAGGCGATGATCAGGATCACGAAGCCCACAATGTTGAAAGCGGTGCGGCGGGCGATGAATTCATCGAAGTATTGCATGATCGCCTGAGCGGAACCGGGAAACATATTGTTGGCCACCACGCCACGGAACTTGTCCTTGATATTCAGGAAGGGCAGGTCCGGCGCGATCATAAAGATAAAGGTCACAAAGGGCACAAAGCCCAGAAGAGTGATATAGGTAAGCGAGGCGGATTCCTTGAGCACTCCCTCCGTGGTGACGCGCTGATAGAGCACTTTCAGAAAGTGGAGACTGTTCCGGATGATCAAAGCCCGCTTTTTGGGATTGGCCAGAGTGCGCAGAAAGGACATCACGTCCTCCCAGCCAGTTGTGGCATAGGATGCCAGAATGGCAGGCAAGCCGCGCTTTTTCATACGTTGGGAGGCTTTCATCTCATTCCTCTCTCAATGCCGTCACAGGGTCCAGACGGCTGGCGCGGTATGCTGGAGCAATGCCAAACAGGAGGCCCACTCCGATCGACACCATCAGTGCTACCCAGATCATGCTGCCTGAGGCTTTCACCGTCATCTGCAGATAGTCTCCCACCAGGCCCAAAATACTCCAGCCAAAGAGGATACCCAGCACGCCGCCCAGCGAGGTGATCAGCACCGTCTGCACCAGAAACTGCAGCAGGATGTCCCATCCCCGGGCTCCGATCGCCATTCGCACTCCGATCTCTCGGGTGCGCTCTCTCACCGAGGCCAGCATGATGTTCATAATCACTATTCCCCCCACCAGCAGAGAGATCACGGCGATCAGCATAAAGATGGCCGAAAAGATCTTCATATTGGCCTGCATCTGCTGCATCTCTTCCTGGGCGGATGAGACGCTGAAGAGTCGCTTGCCGGCCTTGAGGTTGAGCACGATGGCTTCCACCTGCTTGCGCAGTTCCTTGACGCCCTCACTGTCTAAAGTCTTGATCTCTATGGAGCTTACCGTCTGGGTGGGATCGATCTTGCTGAGCATGGTGGAGAGCGGAACGAAGGCGCGGCGGTTCATATACTCCAGAGCGTTGCCGCCAAAGGTCTCGCTGCCCTGATTTTTCCAATACTTGGATCTCAGCACTCCGATCACCATGAGCTGATGGCCATTCAGCTCCACATAGCGGCCCAAGGGGTCGCGGCTGCTATACAATTCTTTGGCTACCGTGGAGCCCAGCACGATCACGTTGCGGTGCTGTTCAATATCGTCGAGGTTGATAAACCGCCCTTGTTCCAATGGCCAGTCTTCCACCTTTTGCATATCGGGATAGACGCCCCTGACGTTGCCTCCGAAATAGAGCTCGCCGCTTTTTATTTGGGCATCCTGCAGGCTCACCTGAGGGTTAAAAGCTTCCACGGGAGGGAGCTGTGACCTCAGATAGTCCACTTCGCGGACCGTGAAGCTGGCATCCCCGCCCCGGCTGAAATCATAGCCCCAGTTGCGCTGCACCTCGATCTTGTTGAGTCCGCCTCTTTGCTGCATCCAGTCTATGGTGGAGGCATTCATGCCGTTCACGATCGCCAGCACCACCATGATGCACATCACCCCCAGCACGATTCCAGCCACCGTGACAATGGTCCTCACCTTGCGGGTGGATATATCGGCCAGACCGATATGCAGCGATTCCCTAAGCGATATCGCCATTGTGAATCTTCCCGTCCCGGATGTGGATGACCCGGTCGGCGCGTTGGGCCACAGCGGAGTCGTGGGTTACCATGATTACAGTGTTGCCCTGTCTGTGGAGCTCATTGAAGATCTCCAGGATGTCTCCTCCGGAAGAGCTGTCCAGGTTGCCGGTAGGCTCGTCGGCCAGCAGGATGGAAGGTGAATTTACAATGGCGCGGGCTATGGCCACCCGTTGTCTTTGACCTCCGGATAGCTCGGCAGGCTTGTGTTTGAGGCGATCGCTGAGGCCCACGCTGTCCAGAATGTGCCTGGCTTTCATGGTCCTATCTTTGCTGCCCACCCCGGCATACATGAGGGGCAACTCCACATTCTTGAGCACGTTGAGGTGGGGCAGCAGGTTGAAGCTCTGAAACACAAAGCCGATCTTGGCGTTGCGGATGGCGGCCAGCTTGCGGCGTTCCATCTGGCCCACATTGAGCGAATCCAAAAAGTAATCTCCGGAGCTGGGGCTGTCCAGGCAACCGATGATGTGCATCAGCGTGCTTTTCCCGCTTCCGGAAGGGCCCATTATGGCCACAAACTCCCCCGCCTCGATGCTCATGTCCACTCCATCGAGAGCGCGGACCTTGACCTTGCCGAGGTCGTAATCCTTGATCAGCTGATCTGTCCTTATGATTTCCATAAACTTTTCACCATAATATGCCAGTTCAAACGCCTCTGTCATATTGTCAACAAAAATCGGGCGGGGAGGTGGGAGCGGAGGTTCTTCTTTTTCTAAAACAGAGGAATGGAGGGACAGAGGAGAGATGATAAGATTTCTATATCATTTCACAATGCGGAGAAGGGCTCCGATCATGTTATTCCTCAATCAGGGACAACCATCCCGCAAGACCGTCGCCCCATTCTACCCTGAACCATCTATCCGACAACGACATAGCCATATCCGCCCCAATCCCAAGCACCCTATCAGGTCCCCACCAAGCCGGACCCACTTCGCATTTGTCCGAGGTGGGTCCGACCTGATCAACCAATGCCCAGCCGCAACGATCAGGGAAGAAGCAGTATCTCACCTACCGCAGGTATCTCACCTACGAAGTATCTCACCTACGCAGTATCTCACCTACCGAAGTATCTCACCTACGCAGTATCTCACCTACCGAAGTATCTCACCTACGAAGTATCTCACCTACGAAGTATCTCACAGCTTCAGCTCTCACCATAATCCTTGACATCCCGGCGCTCCTGTAATTTTGTCTCACAAAAAACTTTACGAGGTGTTTATGATCCCCTCCTATGAGGAACTGCAGAGGCTTTCAGACTCCGCCAAACCTGAATGCGAGGCTATGCTCGCCGCTTTGAAACAAATCGTCATCCCCACCGCTTTACCCATGCGGGAATTCTTTGACCAGGCCCGTGCCGGCATGCTCCAGGCCGCAAAGATCAACTCCGCGCGCCTTGCCGATCCCCTCTTCAAAAACACTCCCATCCAGACGCTGCAGCAGCTTTACGCCGATTACTATGCTATCCTGAGTCCGGAGGGCGGCTATCAAAACTGCGCGGGCGATCCCGATTTTGCCAATCGCAGCTTTGGCGCGCAGTTCGCAGGCCTGCTCAGTGCTTTCTATATCGAGACCCGCTCCATCCTGAGATATCTCTTTACCGGGGATTATTACAGTGCCCTGGCCACCTTGAAGCTCTATAACAAATGGCTGCAAAGGGCCAAAGACGGCCAGTTGGAATACTCAGACTGGCTGGGGGACTATCGTGACTTCAGCCTCCAGGATATCAGGATCGAAGTTGCCAGACGAATGAATTCCCGCTTCAACCCCCAGGCCGATCACTATCGCGCCTTGGTGGAATCTGCCGATCTGGAAAACCTCAGCTACCTCTATCTCTATGGAGTCTATATCGCCGATCACGACCTCGCCATGGCGCGCTTCATGGCTTCCTACGACCAGAAGGAGCTCAAAAAGTTAGCCGCCTTTATCGTAAAAAGCTGGACGGACGGATTTGAGCGAGCCAAACGCGATTTCCGCAAGAAACGCCATCCGCTGCTGATGTTCCCTTGCGGTATGGAACGCCTGGCCAGATACATCATTAGCGAGCTCAGAGCTTTGGGGATGGAGCCGCTGCTCATGCTACCAGCCAGCGATGGCATCAACCGTCAAGTGGGTTACGACCACCGTTTCGATGAAGCTTTGATCCTCGACCGCGCTCTGGTGGACCTCAATCTGGAAGTCCAGGAAGAAGCCATGGCTTCACTGCAGGAGCTTATCTCCTTACAAGCCGGACCGGTATATGTGGACCTCTTTGGCGAGCCACCCTTCGTGCCTGTGGCCAAAGACACGGCCGTCAAGTTCAGCCCCGAACAGCAACAACTGGGACGCGAACTCAGCGCCAAAAGTGGCCAGATCATGTATAAATACTACCGGCGCGACGAAACCAGCTTCACCATCATCGCTTTCCCCTCACCCCGCATCGGTGACCAGTTTGAAGATATCTTCCGGGATACCTTGCGCATCAACCTGCTGGACAGCGATCGCTATGCCCGCATCCAGCAACACATTATCGACGTTCTGGATACCGCCGAATACGTCCACGTCAAAGGCAAAGACGGCAACGATACCGATATCAAAGTCAGCATGCACAAGCTCTCAGACCCCTCTGCCCAGACCCTGTTTGAAAACTGCGTGGCGGATGTCAATATCCCTGTGGGTGAAGTGTTTACCTCTCCCAAACTGGAAGGTACCAACGGGATGCTGCACGTGGAAGACATCTATCTGGGCTCGCTCCGCTATTACAACCTCAGGATCAGCTTTGAGGACGGCTGGGTGAAGGATTACTCCTGCTCAAACTTCTCCGATCCGGAGCAAGCCAGAAAGTATGTCCACGAAAACCTGATCTTTCCTCACGACAGCCTTCCTATCGGCGAATTTGCCATCGGTACCAACACCCTGGCCTATCAAATCGCCCATAAATATGATATACAAGCACTGCTGCCCATCCTCATCATCGAAAAGATGGGACCTCACTTCGCCATTGGCGACACCTGTTTCAGCCACGAAGAGGATTCCCCCCACCCCAGCTTTGTGAACGGCAAAGAGATGATCGCGGTGGAAAACGAGAAATCCTCCACCCGCAAGACAGATCCCGTAAATGCCTACACCAACAAGCACATGGACATCACTCTGCCCTATGATATGCTGGCTTCCATCACTGCCGTGGCCGCTGATGGCAGTAAAACAGATATCATCCGCGACGGCCGTTTTGTGGTTCCCGGCACCCAAGAGCTCAATTTGCCGCTGGATGAGATGCTGCGCGGGTGAGATACTTCGTAGGTGAGATACTGCGTAGGTGAGATACTGCGTAGGTGAGATACTGCGTAGGTGAGATACTGCGTAGGTGAGATACTGCGTAGGTGAGATGCTTCGCAGGTGAGATGCTTCGCAGGTGAGATACTGCGTAGGTGAGATACTGCGCAGGTGAGATACTTCGGAGGTGAGATACTGCGTAGGTGAGATACTGCGTAGGTGAGATGCTTCGCAGGTGAGATACTGCGTAGGTGAGATGCTGTGCTGGTGAGAGCAGTTCCTGCTGGTGAGAGCTCTGCGAGCTGGTGAGTTCCCGCGATATTGACTGACAGCAATTAAGGGTTGGATTTTATCCAGCCCTCATATTCTCATGTCTCATTGTTTTCCTGGCTCAAATTCTCATTTCTCATTGTCAAGGTCCCTCATATTCTCATATCTCATTGTTTTCCAATCTCATATTCTCATTGTCAAGGCCCCTCATATTCTCATGTCTCATTGTTTCCCCATCTCATTTCTCATTGTAAATAAACCCTCTGTTTTCTCTGCTTTCTCCGCTTTCTCACAAGTTTGTTTGAAATGTCTGC
>JAGOIY010000022.1 GCA_017995405.1 Candidatus Cloacimonadota bacterium | reverse complement strand
CCCTGGACCAATAAGCAGCTCAGCATCGAATACCAGAGCTTTAGAGATAAACTCTTGCCCGGCAATCAGGAAGAGTGGCGCCTCAAGCTCAAGGACCACACAGGCGGACGCGTCACCGCGGAAGTGTTGGCTTCCATGTACGACGCTTCGCTGGATGCCTTCCGCTCCAGCACCTGGACGGCCAACATCTGGAAAAAGATCCCCAAAACCAGCGGCTGGCACTCCGGCAACTTTGTGAACAGGGCGGACTTGTATCTGGTGCAGTATCACAATCTGGATGCCTACATCCCTCCCCGCAGCTTTGACAGCTTCAACTGGTATGGCTATTCGCTGCATTACAGCCGCAATTGGGGCGTAAAAATGGCGGCTGATAAAGTTTCAGTGGGCAGCTCCAGGGAAATCATATCGGATAGCCTGTCTGAACCGTCAGTGAGCGATATGGCTAATGTAGTATCCCTGCAAGCCGCTGCCGCGCCACCGGTTAGCTCTCCAAAACCGGTTGATCTGGCGCAGGTGGCAGCCCGGTCCAACTTTGCCGAGACGGCCTTTTTCTATCCCACTCTGCGCACCGATGCCAACGGGGAAGTGAGCTTTGTCTTCACCGTTCCGGATGCCCTCACCCGCTGGAAATTCCGCGCTTTTGCCCTCAGTTCCGATCTCAGCATCGGGCTCACGGAGACCTCTGCCGTCACGCAGAAACCTTTGATGGTCCAGCCCAATCTGCCCCGCTTTTTCAGAGAAGGAGACCGGATCAGCGTGTCTGCCAAGATCAGCGCTTTGGAAGACAAAGACCTCAAGGGCAAGTGCCAGCTCTTTCTGCTGGATGCCTTTACGGGCAAACCGATCGGGAAGCTGTTCAGCCTCACCAAGGCCCAGAAGAGCTTCAAAGTTGGCAAAGGCCAGAGCACGGTGCTGAGCTGGGAGCTCCGCGTTCCGGAAGGCCTGGGTGCAGTAACCTGCAGGATTGTGGCCAAAAGTGGGTCTTTTTCCGATGGGGAAGAAGTACTGTTGCCCGTTCTCTCAAACCGCATGCTGGTCACCGAGTCTTTGCCCCTTCCAGTGAGGGGTAAAACCCGGCGGGACTTCAGGTTCGCCAAGCTGATCGCCAGCTCCGCCTCCGAAAGCATCCGGCACCACCGTCTCACTCTGGAATACACTTCCAACCCCTCCTGGTATGCCGTTCAGGCCTTGCCCTATCTGATGGAATACCCCCACGAATGCAACGAGCAGATCTTCTCGAGGCTCTACGCCAACAGCCTGGCCTCCCATATCGCCAATTCCGATCCGGCCATCAAGAGGGTGTTTGAGAGCTGGGGAGAGACTCCCGCCTCCACAACGCTGCTTTCCAACCTGCAAAAGAACGAGGAACTCAAGGCAGTGATCCTGCAGGAAACTCCCTGGGTGATGGATGCCAAGGACGAAACCATTGCCAGACAGCGGCTTGGCCTGCTCTTTGAGCTGAACAATCTGAAGGCTCAGGAAGCTACGGCTCTGGCGCAACTGCAAAAGAATCAATCGGGTAGCGGTGCCTGGTCCTGGTTTGCCGGGATGCCGGATTCCTGGTGGGTCACGCAGTACATCGTGGAAGGCTTTGGGCATCTGGACCGCCTGGGCGTGAAATCGGTGCGCAATGACAACGGGCTTTGGACCATGCTGAGCAAGGCTGTGGGCTACATCGACGGCCAGCTCAACGAGAGCTATCAGTGGCTGAAAGCCCACGGCCTGCTGGACCAGGACAATCTCGGTTACATGGCTGTCCACTATCTCTACGCCCGCAGTTTCTTCCCCGATCTTCCCATTCCGTCCTACGCTCAGGAAGCGGTTTCATACTATTGGTCTCAGGCCGAAAAGTACTGGCTACAGCGGGATTTCTACAGCCAGGGCATGCTCTGCCTGGCCCTCTACCGCAAAGACAAACTCCAGACTGCCAACGACATCATCGCTTCCTTGCGTGAACATTCCCTCAGCGATGAGGAGATGGGGATGTGGTGGAAAGCGAACTCAGGATGGTTTTGGTATCAGGCACCTATCGAACGTCAGGCCATCCTGATCGAGGCTTTCAGCGAAGTGGCCAAGGACACCCTGACTGTGAACGAAATGCGCACCTGGCTGCTGAAAAATAAACAGACCAACAACTGGAAAACCACCAAGGCCACCGCTCAGGCCTGCTATGCTCTTCTGTTGGAAGGAACTGCGTGGCTGGGCTCTTCCCAATTAGCTGAGATAACTGTGGGCGGCGGCAAGCTGGACCCAAGCCCCAAAAATGGCTCTTGGCCCGAGGCTGGTACGGGCTACATCAAGACCTCCTGGACGGGAAGCGATATCAAACCCGCGATGGGAGAGGTTTGTGTCCTCAATCCCAATCCCGGGCCCAGTTGGGGAGCCCTCTACTGGCAGTACTTTGAGGACCTCGACAAGATCACGCCTGCCGAAACTCCACTCAAGCTGACCAAGCAGCTCTTCATCGAGCGGACCACCGATCACGGCCTCGTGCTGGATCCCATCCGCGACAACAACCGCATCAAAGTGGGCGACAAAGTGGTGGTGCGCATCGAGCTCAGGGTGGATAGAGAGATGGAATATCTGCACATGAAGGACCTGCGCGCCTCGGGATTTGAGCCCCTCAACGTGCTCTCCAGATATAAATGGCAGGACGGTCTGGGCTATTACGAGGCCACCGGAGACGCCGCCACTAACTTCTTTATCGAAAGGCTGCCCAAGGGCACTTACGTGTTTGAATATGGCATGCGGGCTTTCCAGAAGGGTGACTTCTCAAACGGGATCACCAGCATCCAGTGCATGTATGCTCCAGAGTTCACGGCCCATTCTGAAGGTATCAGGATCAAGATCGAGTAGCTTACGCATCTTTTTTACTTGACTCCAAACGGCTTGCCGGCTACTGGTGTAAACGGTGATAATGATGAAAGAGCTTGGCCGGACCGCTGTGATCGGGCGCACTTTTGAGCGTCCATGGCTTCAAGCGTGTCTGTTTCTGCTCTTCTCGTTGCTGTTCTGGTCCGATCTGTCTTCCTGCGTGATGAGCGCCATGATCTCAGCGCGGCCGCTTAAAAGCTTTCCAAGGAGCGGTTTTCCCTTTGAGTACACCGCTTACAACGACCCCTGGGATTACTTCGGATTCGTGATGGCCAATAGCCAGCCCTATGGAAATTCAGACGGTTACGGCACTGTGGCTTACGAGCGGGGACGCCTCTTCCTCTCTCAGAGTGACCGCTGGTATAAACGCGTCCTGCAGTCCACGGACTTCGGCAACACATACTACACCGGCAGGTATTTGGATAGAGATTACAGCTCCCAGTTTTGGGAACTTGACGTGCTGGACAGGGCCATGTACAGCATTTTGAGGACCAACTCACAGAGTCACATCGCGATGATCCATGGCCGCAACGCCAGCGCTCTCAGCTATGGCAATCATCCCTTCGTGTTTGATCTGCGCGACCGCAGCCTGGCCTTCATGCACAACGGCA
The DNA here is from genome assembly GCA_017995405.1 of Candidatus Cloacimonadota bacterium. GTDB lineage: Bacteria > Cloacimonadota > Cloacimonadia > Cloacimonadales > Cloacimonadaceae > UBA3900. Next base: position 16,424 of record JAGOIY010000022.1, on the reverse strand, counting down.
ACTGCTACAGCGCCCGCAACTTCATGATTCAGCGCGTCCGGGAGATCAATCCTGACGAAAACTGGTTCGTCAATCATCCCAGCGACTTCTTTGGTCTCTCAGACCCCTTTCAGTGGGTGGATTCGGAGCTGCTTTTCCACTTCATCATCAATCATATCCGTCTAAACAACGATGATATCCTGGCCGGATTGGGAGCGGCGCTGTGGGAACTGATGCCATGGATCGATTATGAGGGAGCTCCCAGCTTCAATTTCATCATGGCGGATGGAGAGAAGCTCTATGCTTTCAGAAACACTCCTCTTACGGGCCTGAACTCACATTACAAGCTGTCTTACAAAGGGTCGGAAAACAGCTTTTGGGCTATCCGTACCCTCTATCCCCAGCCCGGAGATGTCTCTCTGAACAAGCTGGAACTGGTGGTTTTTGAAGGCGGCAGGACCCCGGTTCACTATCCTGGCCTGGAGGCCTTGAAGCCAGATCCCATCGATCCGGAAGGCGAAATCACCCAGCCTGGAAAAGCCATGGCAGCCTTCACCCCAGGCCTCAGGCTCTATCCCAATCCCCTCAGGACCAATTCTCCCAGTCTGCGTTTGAGCGTCTGGATCCCAGAGCTGGAGGGTCGCGCTTCAGGTAGCGTCAATATCTACAACATGCGGGCCCAGCTTGTTTACAGCCGGACACTTAGCACCACCGACGGCAAAGCGCTGCTGGGTCTGGAACTTCCCAGGTTACCGGTGGGGCTCTATCTTTGCAGCGTCAAAATCGGAGGCCAGGTCAGGATGGCAAAGTTCAGCATCATGGACTAAAGCGGTTTCATACACAGAACAAGCGCACAAACAGCATTTTCTCTTGACACTCAGAGCCTTCTGAAAAACCGTGAAACTATAGGAAATTTATGATTTGACAGGACTGCCGCCTGAGGCTAAAGTCCTTTAATAGAGAGGTTTTGGATGTCCTTATTTGACTTTTTTGGCCTCATGGCCAATGACATTGCCATCGATCTTGGCACCGCCAACACGCTGGTTTACAAAAAGAGCTCGGGGATCGTGATCGACGAGCCTTCCGTGGTGGCTGTGTCCACTGACAACAAAAAGATCATTGCCATTGGTCAGCAAGCCAAAGTGATGCTGGGCAAGAACCCTGACGAAGTGAAGGTGATCAAACCATTGAAAGACGGCGTGATAGCCGATTTCCAGGTGACGGAGCTGATGCTGCGCAACCTCATCCTCAGGGCCCAGAAGAAGCGCCTCCTGGTGCGCCCCAGAGTGATCGTGTGCGTCCCTTCCGGGATCACGGAAGTGGAAAAACGCGCCGTGCGGGACAGCGCTCTCCATGCCGGCGCCCGGGAAGTATTTCTGATCTCGGAACCCGTAGCCGCGGCCATAGGTGCTGATCTGCCCATCGAACAAGCCTGTGGAAACATGGTAATGGACATTGGCGGCGGGACGTCTGAAATAGCAGTCATCTCACTGTCTCACATCGTGGTCCACAACTCCATCCGCGTGGGCGGCGATAAAATGGATACCGACATTATCGGCTATCTGCGCAAGAAAAACAACCTCCACGTGGGCCTGCAGACTGCCGAAAGGATCAAGATGACCGTGGGTTCCGCCTATCCGCTCAAACAGGAACTCACTATGGATGTTCGGGGCCGTGACATCGTCTCGGGATATCCCGTTACCATCAAAATCAGCTCCGAAGAGGTGCGCGAAGCCCTCTCTGAGACCGTCTCCACCATGATCGACGCCATCAAGCGTCTGTTTGAACGCACCGCTCCTGAGCTTTCCGCCGATATAGCCGAACGCGGAATCTTTCTCACCGGTGGGGGTGCACTTCTGAAAGGATTGGACGAAAAGATCTGCAAGACTGTCGATCTACCCGTGCATGTGGTCCCGGATCCGCTGGAATGCGTGGTCAAGGGCGCCGGCAAGGTCCTGGACGACGTGGACCGCTATCGCGAAGTGCTGATCAAGCGCATCGAGGACTAGATCCCGGTTTCGGGAGAAAGCGTGCTTCCAGACTGCTGTAAGCTGCACCTGGCAGGATGACTGTGAGAGTTTCGGCGTGATCAAAAAGTACCTCATTCCGCTGGTCCTGCTCCTGTTCGCGCTCGTTATGATGATCGGGACCGAGGAAGCCAGGATTGCCAGGGCAGATTTACTCGGCAGGACGGTGTTTTATCCCTTTGCCCGCTCCATCAGTGCCATCCGGGCCAACAGCGCGCTCAAAGAAGAAGTGGCGGGGCTGAGAGTTCAATTGGCGGATCAGACCCTCCGTAATCTGGCCCTGGAAAACGAGCTGAAGATGTTCAGTTCCGGCACCGCGGTAGCATTCGACACGGGTTTGATGGATTTTGAGATTGCCGAAGTGATCGGCTACGCGGGCCAGTTTCAACAACGCAACCTGATCGTGAACAAAGGTTTACTCAACGGCCTCAGACCGGAAAGCCCGGTGGTTTCAGCTTCCGGGATCGTGGGCAAGGTGATCAACGCGGCAGATACATATTGTGTGGTGCTGCCATTTTCAAACCCCCAGTTTCAAATCCCCGTCATGGATCGCAACACCAGTGTCCAGGGCATTCTGCAGGCCGACCTGAGGGGCGTGATCAGCATGAACATGATCAAGCTGGGCTCCCAGATCAGCGTGGGCGATACGATCGTGACCTCCAATCTTTCCAGATTGTTTCCCAAAGGATATCCGGTGGGTTCAGTGAGCCGGATCAAGGAATCCAGCGACAACTTGTTTATCAGCGCGGAGCTCAATCCCTTTACTCAGGTGGAAAACCTGGAACACGTGTTTATCTTAAGAAAGCAAATGGGGACGCTAGCCACCCCTCAGGGACAGGGAGCCCGGCAACAGTGATCTGGAAATTCTTGTGGACCTACCTCACCGGGATTTTCTTTCTCTATGTCCAGCTGCTGGTTATGCCAGCTTTTGAACTGGCGGGGACTATTCCAAATATCCTGGTGCCCTGGATGATCTGGCTGATCTGGAGCCGCCCCAGAGACATGGCTTTAGGAGTGGGATTCATAGTGGGGGCGATGTATGACGTCACCCAGCCTTCCCTGTTTGGGCTGTCACCGCTTACTTTTCTGCTGTTGGGAATGGCGCTGTCTGAGTTTCGCAAGCCTTTTGAGGCTGAGAGCAAGGTGGCCAGGATGCTCACCCTCTTGCTGGCAAACCTGATCTATCATCTGGTAATGTGGCTGGTATTGGGTGTTGGGCATGGATTTACGGCCCAACTCGCAACTCTGAACCTGATCGCTTTCGCCTACAACCTGGTCATCAGTTTTGTGGTGTTTTGGTCTCTGCAACTGCTCTCAAGGATGAGGGTGGTGATTGTAAGTGAATAAAAGCATTCCCACGCTGGTCTCCAGGATCGCGCTGGGGGTGTTGTTTCTGTTCTTGCTTGGCGCGTTATTCAGACTGCAGGTGATCAAGGGCGATGAATATCGCCGCATCGCGGAAAGCAACTTCGTCCGTATCAGACGCGTATCCGCCACCCGGGGAGAGATTTACGACAGCAAGTATCGCCCCGTCGCGATCAACATACCTTCCCACAACCTCTATCTGATCAGCGGCAAAATCACCAATATCAAGGCCCTCGGGCTGTTTTTAAACGTCTATTTCGGCATCAATCAGGAGGAGCTGCACGATCTGGTATTCCAGCAACGCTTTAAGACCTACGAAGAGATCCTGCTGGTGGACAATATCCCCTATGAGACCGTGCTGGCCTTGTCCGAAAGGATGAATTACTATCCCGAACTGGTGTTCCGCAACGGCACCACCCGTCAATATCTGTATCCCAATCATTTTTCTGGCTACGTGGGTCGCATCAATGAAGCGGAATTCAAACGCTACCGGGATGAGGACTATTCTCTGAACGGCTATATCGGCAAGAACGGCTTGGAAAAATACTACGAGGTGTTGCTTCGCGGCACGGATGGCAGAGAAATCCTGCAGGTTGACGCACGCGGAAAAAGCCTGGACCTTTTCAGGGTAGATGGTTCCCGCGATCCTCTGAACGGCCTGAGTCTGGTGCTCAGTATCGATAACGATCTGCAGCAATTTGCCAGTGACAATTTCCCAGTCGGGGCCCGCGGGGCAATAGTAGTATCGGATATCAAGACGGGCGGCATTCTCGCCTATGTCAGTAAACCCGATTACGATCCCAATGTCTTCATGCAGAAGATCAGTCCGGAGCTGTGGTCTCAGCTCAACCGTCCGGAAAAACCTCTTTTGGACAGGGTTTGCCAGAGCGCTTATCCTCCTGGATCGGTGTTTAAACCGGTGACAGCTTCGGAAGGTCTGGAAACGGGGATCATAAACCGGAACACACTGTTAGCATCATGCGCGGGCGGCCTCAAGATCGGCAACCGCTTCTATAAATGCTGGTCCAGCGGAGGCCATGGAAGGACGAGCATTGTGGACGCTCTCAAGGTTTCCTGCGATGTGTTTTTCTATGACCTGATCAGCCGCATCAAACTCGATGATGCCTGGCGGCATGCCAAGGCTTGCGGAGTGGTGGACCGCACGGGGATCGATCTGCCCAGCGAAAGAAACGGCCTTTATCCCAACACCCAGTGGTATCAGAAACGCTTGGGCCGCAGCACCGGCTTGCAAGGCTACAAAGCCAACCTCTCTATCGGCCAGGGAGAGGTGCTCACTACTCCACTGCAGATCAACACTTTATACGCCGCTATTGCCAGAGACGGCTATTGGATCCAACCGCACCTATTGGTAAAAACACTGGGAAAAGGCAGGCTGGACAGAGAACAGGTGCAGCCTATTGTAAAACGACGTCTGCCCTGGTCTGCCAACACTGTAAAGTGCATCCAGGATGGCCTTTGGGCGGTTTGCAACGCTCCCGGCGGTACGGGCAGGGCTTTGAATGTGGCAGGAGCTACGGCATACGGTAAAACAGGATCGGCCGAAAACGCCCTTGGCAAAGTAACTCACGCGTGGTTCTGCGGTTATATCGTCACGGACAAGCCCGAGATCGTGGTTACCGTCTTTCTGGAAAATGCTGGTGGGGGAGGCGCTGTGGCTGGTCCTATCTGCAACCGGATCATGAATTATTACGTGGGCAACCTGGAAAGCTTCAAGAAACCCGCTCCCGTCCCTGCGCAGTTCCGTAGCCTGGCACCAGTGGACAGAGAGGAAGTCACAGAACCTGAAACGCCCGCTGCCACGGAATCTCCAGCTCCAGAACCAGGACAACACATGGAAACTCAGAGCGAAGACTAATGTTCAATCGCAAGAAATTTGACTGGAATCTCGCGGTTCTCTTGCTGATCTTGATCTGTATGGGTTGCGTGGCTATCTTCACAGCCAGCACCACCACCATCGGACAACACAGCAGCACCGAAAACCACTGGTGGAAGCAGATTATCTTCGCGGGGATCGCTATCGGGGCGATTCTTTTGCTGCTCAAACTACCCATGCCGATTTTCGACATCGTGGTCCTGCCCCTCTTTCTTGCCAATCTGCTCGCTCTGGTGCTGGTCTTGTTCACCCCGGCCGTGAATGGTTCGCACCGCTGGTTCAGCTTTTTGGGCCTCAATTATCAACCCTCGGAGAGTGCCAAACTGTTTACCATCCTGATGGTGGCGAGAATTATCAGCAAAGACCATCTCAACGAGCTAAAACAGGTGTTCTATGGAGTGGGACTGGTTTTGGTGCCGGTGCTACTGATCATCATCGAGCCGGATTTCGGTACGACTCTGGTGTTTATGTTTGCGTTGCTGTCCATGCTGGTAGCGGCTGAGGTACCTCTGTTTTACATCCTTTTGATGGTCTCACCGGTGGTGAGCATCGTGTCGTCCCTCAGTTGGGTGGCGGTAGTGATCTGGCTGGCCTTGCTGGTTTTTCTGCTGCTCAGGGTGAGGCTATCCTGGGTGGCGATCACCATCGCGGGTATCGTCAACGTGTTCATAGCGTTGATTATGCCGGTGTTCTGGAATGGTCTCAAAGATTACCAGCAAAACCGCATCCTCACGTTTATGGACCCCATGCGTGATCCTCTGGGGGCGGGTTATCAGATCATCCAGTCCAAGATCGCCGTAGGAAGCGGCGCGATCATTGGAAAGGGCTGGCTGCAGGGCACCCAGAAAAACATGAACTTTTTGCCGGAGCATCACACCGATTTTATCTTCTCTGTGATCGGTGAAGAGTTTGGCTTTGTGGGCAGCACCTTGCTGTTATTTGTGTTTACCTTGTTTTTCCTGCGCTTGATCAACGCTATGGGCGAGATCAAAGTCAAAGAAAGAAAGATTGCCAGCGCTGGAATACTGGCTTATCTTATGTTTCAGACCTTCATCAATATCGGCATGAATATTGGTGTGGTCCCTGCCACGGGAATTCCATTGCCGTTTATCAGCTACGGTGGATCCAATCTGCTGATCAACGCCCTGGCCGTGGGGGTCGTGCTAAAATATCTAAATGAACGGGGATTTATGAAATGACGAAGTACTTGCTGGCCTTAATGGCCCTCCTGATGTTGATTTTGAGCTCATGTTTCGTGAGCAGCAGCCTCTCCTACACTGAATCGCAGACCCAAAACGTGCCAAACCTGGTCTTTAATCCCGGTTTTAATCCATATTCACTCGATCCCCGCACCGCTCTCAAAGGCTGGGCAGTGGATTACGATCCACCCAACAGCCCGGATGGCAAGGTCTTAATCGATACCGAAGTAGCTCTTGAGGGCAAGACTTCCTTGCGGGTGGACGCGTCTGAAAACGCGGTTATCCTGATCTCCGAGCCCTTCAAGGTGATCCGCTACGGCGGCTACTATATCCGGGCAGGCATTAGAGGCACTTCTAAAGACATGCCGGAGATCACCCTCAGATTCATCACTTTCAAAGAAAATGGCAAAATCTATAACAGCTTCAAACAAAAGATCTTACCTAATGAGGCCTGGAACAAGGTCTCGATCAGCGCGGGCTTCATCCGTCCGGGTGTCAACGCGGGCCGGGTGGCGATCATGATCCCACAATTCAAGGACGGATCGATCTGGATCGATGACGTCGGCTGCTGGAAGGTGCACCACTTCCGGATCGATTGATGAGAATCACCCTCCAGAGGGTAAAATATGCCCGGGTGAGCGTGGAGGGCAGCGTGGTGGGCTCCATTCCGCAAGGCTTGCTGGTCTTCGTGGGCTTTGGACGTGACGACGACTCCTCCGTGCTGGATGTGGCCATTCGCAAGATATTGGAGCTGAGGATTTTCTATGATCAGGACGGCAAGCTCAACCTCTCCCTGCTCGATATCGGTGGCTCTATCCTGGCGATCTCCCAATTCACTTTATACGCCAATTGCAGCCGCGGCCGCAGACCGGATTTTACCCAGGCGGCCCCTCCCTCGCTGGCCAGAGAGCTGTATGAGAGTTTTGTGGCAAAGCTCAGGGAGACGGGCGTCCCTGTTCAGACGGGGATCTTTGCCGCGGACATGCAAGTCGAGCTGCTCAATGACGGCCCGGTGACCATCAATCTGGAAATAGCTCCCCAAGCCACTCCGGCACCATAATTCCACCCCTTTTCCAAGGCTCTGGGCGGGGTTGAACCAAATCTTTGTGATTGTCCCCCCGTTCAGATTGTTACCTCCTGATGCTTGCCTGGTCACCTGCCGTAGAGATACCGTGCGCTCTCCGGCGAAAAACCCGGGAGAGCGCACGGTATCTCTACGGCGGATGAATGGGCAGGGATCAGTCAGGCAGGTTGGGTGTCTGCCCCAAACACATAGTCGCTCAGACCGTTGGGATTGCTGAGGATGGCTGTGAGCTCCTGGAGATTGCTGCAGAAAGTCTGGCCGATATTGGGATCGAACTGGACCTCGAGTTGTCTTTCGATTTCTTTGGCGGCCTGCTCGTAATCGAGTTGGGGACGATAGGGCCTTTTACTGGTCATGGCGTCAAAGGCGTCGGTGATAGCTACTATCTTGGCCAGAGGATGGATCTCAGGGCCTACCATACCAAAGGGGTAACCCGTTCCGTTATACCATTCATGGTGCTGCAGGATCACCATGCCTACTTCCTTGGGCAGTCCAATCGGCTCAATAATGCGGGCTCCGATGAGGGGATGATGGCGCACCAGCTCATACTCAGCGTCCGAAAGGCTGGTGGCTTTGTCCAGCACGGTTTTATAGACTCCGATCTTGCCCAGATCGTGGAGCAGCGATCCCAGCCGCAGGATTCTGAGTTCTTCTTCACTTAGCCCCATGGACTTGCCTAGCACCATGCTGAGTGCCGTCACTCTTTCGGAATGTCCTTTGGTATAAACGTCCTTGGCTTCGATGGCATTAACCATGGCCCGCAGGGTGTTGATATAATGGCTTTCCAGCTTGAGGTTCGCTTCGTGCAGCTGGCGGGTGCGTTCCACCACCATGAGTTCCAGTTCTGTCTGATACTTCAGGTTTTGAGTCAGGAGCAGATATTTTTCCCTGGCTTGTTTGACGCTCACCAGCAGTTCGGTGATGGGAAAGGGCTTGCGCAGGAAATCAAAAACGCCGGCTTTGATGGCTGAACGCATGTAGGCGTTATCGGGATACCCGGTGATCAGGATCACCTGGATGCTGGAATTGTATAGCTTGATATGATCTATCAGGTCGATACCGCTCATACCTGGCATGTGGATATCGGAGATCACCACCTCCACCTGATTGTCCATAAGCCAGGCCAGTCCTTCTTTCGGATCGCTGAGCGCGACTACCAGGTATTCTCCGGATTCGCTGAGCTGCTCACGGATCAGTTCCAGCAGGTGAGGATCGTCATCGATAACAAGTACAGAGGCTTGGCTGTCCAAAATCATATCTCATCCAAAAGATCAAACAGGGAGGGGTCTTGCTCATCCGGAGCGCTGTCTCCACTGGGTTCCAGACACTCAGGACCACTGGCCCTGGAGCTGTTTACCAGTTTGCTCACCGGGTAAATATCCAAAGCTTGCTGAGAGGCCTCCAGGATCAGCTTGTTCATCTGAGCGGGGTCCTGGTTTTTATGGTCAAGCCAGTCCAGAGCTTGTTCACTGTTAAACATCACTGGCATACGATGATGCAGAGATTGCATGTGGGCATTGGCATCCATAGTGATGATGGCCAGAGAGGGCAGATACGATCCATCCGGGCCGTTCCAGGCATCGCAAAGGCCTGCCATCAAGAGAGGGTCACCGCTCACGGCTTGGATAAAAAAAGGCTGCCGGTCCGCCTTGCGCCATTCATAGAATCCCGTAGCCGGGATCAGACAGCGCCGCCTTTGCAGGCCACCCCGAAAGCTGGCTTTTTCCATCAGGCTTTCAGACCGGGCGTTGATCAGCTCAAACTTTGGCAGTTCTCTGGACCAGGAGGGGATCAAACCCCAGCGAAAGAACCCCAGATACCTGCCGGAATCCTGGCTCACGAAAGCGCCAACCGTCTGCGTGGGAGCCACATTGAAATTGGCCTGCAACTGATCACTCTTGTGATCGAGACGCAGTTCCCGCTCCAGCTTCTGCAACTGATCATGTTTGATCACTTGCGCAAATCTTCCGCACATGTGTATCTCCTTTACTGTTGACAGAAATACGGGCGGCGGATGAAATGCAACATATTTTTTGCGGGTTTATGCCCCGAGGAGTGGAAATTGAGCAACAAGTTTGATATCGATGCCGTAATGACCGCGCTGGCAAAGCACTTTGTGGAAGTCAAAACACCCGTGGTAGATCTTATCCAGATTCAAACCAAAGACCCGTTTAAGGTTTTGGTGGCTACCATCCTCAGCGCCAGGACCAAGGATGAAACCACATCCAGAGCGGCAACTGCATTGTTCGCGGTAGTAGAGAACTATCACGACCTGGATAAACTGGGATTGGAAGAGCTGGACCGCCTCATCTGGCAGGTGGGCTTTCACCGCGAAAAAAGTAAACACCTGAAGCAGCTTCCGGGAGTGCTGGATGATCTCTTTGATGGCAAAGTACCTTCCGAAATCGATGATCTGCTTAAGCTTCCGGGAGTGGGACGCAAGACCGCCAATCTGGTGAGGGCTGTGGCTTTTGGACTGCCGGCCATCTGTGTGGATATCCATGTTCACCGCATTAGCAACCGCTGGGGCTACATCTCCACCCAGTCGCCTTTGGAAAGTGAGATGGCCCTGCGTGCCAAATTGCCAGACCGGTACTGGTTGCAGTACAACTCCCATGTGGTGGCTTTTGGACAGAATCTCTGCACGCCCCGCAAGCCCAAATGTTCCAGCTGTCCTGTCTATGAATACTGTGCCAGGATAGGGGTGTAGGGTCAACCCCCCTTTTTTGACCACCGGTTGCCTGAGCGCTGCTTTTCCTTGAAGCCAGGTATCTTTACTCTGTTGCTCGATTGCTGCAGGTTTTTAGTCAGCAATGTCGCCAGCGTCCTTATCACTGGATGATGGCTATTTTACCCCGCGAAATCTCTCCATCCATCTCCACCACATAGAAATAGATCCCAGATGATACCATGCGGCCATGGTCATTTCTGAGGTCCCAGCGCCAGATATTGTTGTCGAGCACTGCCTGGAAGGGTCCCAGCCCGGAGCTGTAGACCAAATCTCCTGAGCTGGTGTAAACCGATATCCTGCCGCTCTTCTCAAAGGGGAAGTTGTGGATTGACACCCACTTGTGCTCAGAGCCTTTTACTGGGTTTGGATATACTTTCAGCTTCTTGAGGTCGTTAACGTCGCTGAGCTTGATCCTGGCCACTCTGTTCTGGGGAGAAATCGTGTTGCCAGCCAGGTCCTGAATGTTTTCGATAAAGACCTGGTAGGCCTGATTGCTGTATTTGAGGGGCGTGAGGAAGCTCAGGACCACGCTGTCGTTTTGATGCTGTACCGAGCTGATCCGGTTTTCCTGATCGTTTGCGGGAGCATGTAACCTATAGTTGCCCAGATAGCTGGGATCAGGAGCTGCTCCGATCGGTTCGCTGAAGAGGATTCTGACGGAGCTGTTACCCTGGATTACTTCGGCCGAGACCACTTGGGGGGCCTCGGTATCCGGAGCGAAGGGGAATTGCAGAAGGTTCTGAGACACGGCTACACCAGTCGTTCCGGTGATCTGATGCAGAGTGAGGTTAAACAGACCATCGATCTCCGGTAAAGCTTGCCTGAATCTGAGCAACACTCCTGTCTGGCTGGCGATGCTGTTGATGGTGATAGGGTTACCCATTCCGTGATCCAACTCGTACAGGCCTGGATTTAGAGATGTGGGGGCTAGTATTTGATCATAGATCAACTTTATTTCAGAGGCTGAGACCATCTGCATTTCAACCAGTTCGGGAGCCTTCATGGGAGTCACGGCATGCCACTGTCCGGGCATGCTTTCGGATGGATTGTAGGCAGGGTCAACTCCTGTGACGGCATACAGATAGCTTTGACCCTCGGTCAGGCCGCCATCCAGATAAAGGGTCTGGGTGAGGTTGTCAAACATCTCAGTTTCACCGGCTTCATTTTTGCGGTAGAGGCGATAATAGGACGCTCCGCTGTCGATCCATGATATCCTGGCAGAGCTGGAACCGATTGGTACGGTGTGCAGATTAGCTGGAGTGGGAGGGCCAGTGTAGGGATCTTCAGAGGTCCACTGCGCGAATTGGGTGGAATCTCCCACCGCGTAATTGGTGGTAAAATAGGGACGGTTGTTGGCATCCTTCCAGGCCATGATCTGATAGCTGCGCATGCTGCTTCCCTGGAAGACCGGCTGGAATTTGCCTTCCTGATATTTGACGATGTAGAGGTTGGGCGAGATGCCCAGAATGATCTCGTCCTTGGCGTCGTTGTCCAGATCAAAAGATTGGATGGCGTTTTGAGACATCACGTTGTTGAACAACAGAGAGCCCATGCTGCTGTATTGGTCATTGGCGACGTTCTTGAAGCCCTCAAAATACCAGAAGTTCATATCGGGATTGAGGATATCGGTGTAGTAGCCTCCGATAAAGAAATCCTGTTTACCGTTGCCGTCATAGTCACCGCTGGTGACGGTGTAGGTGTTTCCGACGGGCATGCGGTGATGCCACACCATGGCATCCATGTTGTCGTTCATGATTTCAAAGATCATGATGTCGCCATCGGTATCCGCGGTCAGGATGTCCGGATAGTTGTCATCATCCAGTCTTTCGACAATGATGGTGGGCACGAAGGTGTTGCGAACGTTGGTGGGAGTAATGTTTCTAAGGGTGTTTTTGGCGGTGATGGTAGCTCCCGTGCCGCGTTTATAGGCCTGCACCACTTGTTCAGTAGGCAGGTTTTTTACCAGGAGGAGATCACTTCTGTTATCACCGCTGTAGTCGGCAATCACTCCACCCGAGATCGAAGCTTCTTCCCAGATCACCAGGTTGGGGTATTGGTGGGTCTCCTGAGTCTCTTCCAGGAAGCAGGTATCTCCTTTGATGTATAGCAGTTCCTGCCCCTGGGTATTGGTGTTGCCTGTGTCGAGCAACCAGAAGCTATCCATAAAGTCATGCTTGGGGACATGACCACCCGCTTCAGGCTGGTAAACACTCACATTGCCATAACCGCTGTTGGGCAGGTCCATAGCCACATATTCCATCGCTCCGTCACCGTTAAAATCGAAGGTGCGGGGCAAGGGTACTCTGGCTTTGCCGATCATTGTGGGCAGGTAGCCGTGGTTGGGGATGATATCATAGCTGATGTTGAGCACATCTTCGTAATCACCATATAAAGCGCTGAGATTGCAGACGTTGGTGGCCTTGATCTGGATGTCTATATTGCCCTCAGGCAGGGTGCGGGGCAAAGCCCAAATCTGGATGCTGTCTGCCATGGTTCCATAGCGGTAGCTCACACTGCCATCCGAGGCGGTGATTCTCAGCTCGGTGCGCACTTTTTCATTGAAGGCAGCCGTCAGATAATATCTCAGGTCCTGTCCGTCATAACGGCTATGGCCCTGCAGGGATTCAGTTCTCAACAGGGGTGGACTGCTGTCATATTGGACAGAGACATAGCTGTTGTACTTCTTGCCACTGCGGTCTTCATACTGCACCCTGATCAGATAATTCCGCTCCGGCAGCAGCTCCGGAACGTAAAAACTGGCAAGTACTCCACCTGAAACCGGTTGAGTCTTGTAACTGGGCATATTGGTATGAGTTTCCACGTCCAGCCAGTCCAGGATCGTAGCGGGAACATCCTTGATGGCAAACATGACGCTGTATCTGAAAAAGTCTTCGGCCTGAATGGTGCCGATGATATCAAAGCTGCCGTTTACGCCTTGTTGCTCAATGGGACTGGTGATGCTCACCAGCGGAGGTGAGATGCTTTCCAGCAGCTTGCGGACGTTGAGCAGTCCGTGGCCGTAATACATATCAAAGCCAGGGGTCCCAAGGTCATCGGTGGAAGTCAGCAAGCGCGTTCTCACTTCATCCGGACTGAGGCCTGGCTGCAGAGACAGCAGCAAAGCCACTGCTCCTGCCACAAAGGGCGCGGACATCGAGGTGCCGTTCTGCTCAAAATACTGCTCTCCAGCGGTGAGCTTGTAGGTGCTCAGGACCGCTTCGCCAGGTGCTACGATATCCAGATCGGGACCAAAACTGGAGAACCCAGCCAGATTTCTGTTTCGGTTCACTGCCCCTACCGATAGAGTGGTGCTGAGTTTGGCGGGATAACTGAGGTTGGGGGTGGGATTGTTGCCTGCCGAGGCCACCAATACCACTCCCCGGTCGTAGGCATATTGACAGGCGTCTCCGATGATGGGGGAGTAATTTGGATCGCCCCAGCTCATGTTGATCACCTGACAGCCCATATCTACAGCGTAGATCAAAGCCGCGGCTGCGTCGTCATCCTGCAGATAACCTTCCGCCTGGGTGGTCCTGAAACCCGCCCGGATGGGAAGGATCTTCACATTCCATGCCACTCCGGCCACGCCAATCCCGTTGTTTCCCACGGCGCCAATAATTCCGGCAACGTGGGTGCCATGAAAGTTCTCGTCTTCGGGGTCGTTATCCTGGCCCACATAGTCTCCGATTCCCACATCAAACATCTCGGGAGCATCGGAGAAATCCCATCCACACCAGTCATCGATATAACCGTTGCCGTCGTCATCGATGCCATTATCAGGGATCTCATGAGGATTGACATAGATATTGGCAGCCAGGTCAGGGTGATCTATCAGCACCCCGGAATCCACCACTCCTACGAGGACGAGTTCGCTGCCGGTGGTGAAATTCCAGGCCTGGGGAGTGGATGTAACATAGTGAAACTGCTCTGGATAGCGGGGGTCGTTTGGCTCTATATGCATCTTGCTCAGATAGTTGGGCTGAACGTATGCTATTCCGGGGAAGCTGAGATTGCCGCTTCGGAGGTTCTGCCAGTCTGGCGCGGTTGTGAGGTCCACCAGGAAATAACGGTCGCCTGGCATACCTGTAACGGGTCTCAGGCTATAAGCTCCCAGGCTATTCAGATAGCTGTCAAAACCACTGAGTCCTGTCCGGCCCGACCTGATTTCCAGCAAAGGCTGCGCGGTCTTGAAGATCAGCTGATTGGGGGTAAAATCCACAGCTTTCAAGCCCAGTAAGGCTCCCAACAGGATCAGGATGATGAAAGATCTGCTCATCGGATACCTCAGAAGTTCCAGGACAGCCCAAAGCTGTGCACATCGTCCAAAGCCGAGTTAAAGTCTGCCCAGCCATAGTTGATATCCAGCTTTCCTACTTTGACGCCCAAGCCGGCGCTGAGGCCTTCCGCGTCGTAATTGAGCTTGTATGCTCCCCGCAAAGCGATGCGGTCCAAAACAGTCAACTGGGTGCTGAGCACGCCTTTCAAATGAGCGTCAACCGCTTTTATGGCGCTGAGTTCCACTATCAGAGAGCCCTGCTCGATCTGCCACTGTTTGCTGAGATCGGCTTCCAGTGAGACCGGCATGCGGGTAGGGACTTCATTCATTTTGGAAGAATCGCCCACGTTTCTGACCGATACAGACAGAAGGCTGTTTGGGAAGGGCGGTAGAATTGTGGCACCCAGGTCCACGTTGATTCCATAGCTGGAGGCGGTGCTGAGCTTCTGATACACGACCCCGCCATTCATTCCCACATAGGTGGAAGGCCCCAACCGCCAGGCATAGTTGGCCATCAGGCTTACATCGCTGGGATGGTAATAGCCGATCAGGGTCCCGGTCTCGTCTCTGCTTTCCAGCTCACCGTAGTCGAGGTTGCGGAGCGCCACGCCAAAGTGACTCAGCCGGTCTGAATAGCCATAGTAGAGCTGGTTGAATGTGGTGTCGTCCAGCCAGGGAGAATGAGAAGCACCCAGGCTGCGATGGCTGTTTACAGTTCCCACGGCAGGTTGTCGGATAAAAGCCGCCCGGTCCATGGTGGCATGGATTCCTCTGCCTCCCAGGGCCATGGAAACGGGATCGCTGCTGATATTGAGAAACTGAAACCCGTAGGTCCCGGCTTCAGGATGCAAATCCGCTCCCAGCAGCGTGGCGCTCAGAAGCAAAAAGGTCAGGATGTATCTATTCATGTTCATTTGATATCTCCGTGTTAATTCTCGACGGCAAACTTGAGCCGCTTGGTTTCTTTACCAGCTTTTACCACAGTTATATAAACTCCGCTGGCCAGCTTCTCTACCGGGATTCGGATCGCTTCCCTGTTTCTGAGGTAGGCCCTGGCGATACTTTTCTGTTCAAAAATCACTTTGCCGCCGATGTCGAAAATCTGCACTTCCAGAGGGGTGTCGCGATTGGTCATGACATTTAGCGTCAGTTGATCGGCATAGATGGATTTGAGAGGATTGGGGAAGATGTACAGCTCGTTCGGCACAAAGAGGGAAGCGCTCTCAAACGAGTTTGGCAGCGCGTCCGGATCGATGCTGGCGCTACGCTTGAGATTGCCAAACTCGCAGTGCCAGATATTGTTAAAGTCGTTGGGGAGAGGTCCTGGAATGGCTTTGCGGAAGATGCTGCCATTATCAGCAGCGCTCCAGATATAGCGATTTCCATCTGAAGCCAGGGATACAAGTGGCAGGTTGCGGCTCCGTTCCGCGAAGGAATCCGGAAAGCCAGTCAGCAGCTGAAAGCTTGCGCTCCAGGCCTTGATCTGGTTGTTGGCGAAATTGCCCAGAAGCTCTGGTTTACCATCCATATCGATATCCAAAGCCAGGGCCCCGGCACTGAAACCGCCCTCTTCAGAACTAAGCCCCTCCAGGTTTTCGGGGCTCATGCGCTGGCCAGAGTAATCCAGCACGATCACGCCATTCTCAGTACCTAAAATGATATCCAGGCTTCCATTTACATCCAAATCCGCCAAAGTAAGAGGGGCCGTGCAGACAGAATCGTGACTAAACACAAAGACCGGCAGACCCTGAGAATCGCTGCCAAACACGTAGACGGCTTTGGCGGTCTGGATTAGGAGCTCGCCATCCACGCTGCCTTTTACAAGCGGGGCTTTGAAAATGCCCACGATGGTGGAATCTGCGGGGATTG
>JAGOIY010000145.1 GCA_017995405.1 Candidatus Cloacimonadota bacterium | reverse complement strand
CCTTCCCCCAATCTGCGAAATCAGCGTGCCAATCTGCGAAATCTGCGGGAAACTAAACCATCCTCAGCGTAAAGTCACTCTGGTGCAGATTTTCTGAGTTCCCTGATTGATGCTGATCTGATAAATTCCAGGCGGACAGGGCTTGCCAAACATATCCCGCCCATCCCAGCTAAGCTGCTGTTCTCCTTTGCTTTGAGGGATCATCTGGCGGGAGATGAGCTTCTGGCCTCTAAGGTTGAAAATCTCCATGGTATAGGGAACTGCTTTGGGAAGTGATATCCGGATTGTAGTCTCCTGATGGAAAGGATTGGGATAAGGAGCTTTAAGGCTCAAAGATGCGGTTGGTGAGAGTGGATCGTCGTTGGCCACCGTCATCATGATAAAGTCCTGTGTGGTAGTCTGATTGGAGGTTACCACCACGTCTGTGGCGATGATATCCTGATATCCCGTGTTGAGACACACCACCGTGTAGGTGCCAGGCGGAACGGTGAGGCTGTAGTGACCGTCGGACTGACTGCTGGTGCTGAAAGCTCCCGCCTGGATGATGGCCCCCTGAATGGGCTGATTGCTCTCGTCCCTCACGTAGCCGGAGATAATGCCGTTTTGGATCACCGGCTGCCAGACCAGGTGCATATCTCTGAAATAGCTCTCGTTGGGGATGGTGATATCGATCGGGTCCGGTCCTTTTACAAAGGTCACCTGCTTGAATTTGCCCAGGTTGTTGGCATTGGCATTGTGCTCCGTGAATTCCACGTTGATCTTGTATTCGCCGTCCGGAACGTCCTGATTCTGATAGTTTTTACCGTTCCAGGTCACGTTGTGAAGCTGGTGGTTGTTGTAGGAAGCGCTGGTGACGGCCCCGGTGGTGTTTTGGCCCGAACTGGCAATCCAGCGGATGAGGGTGTAGCGATAGCTGTTGGCCCAGATCTTGATGGTCTTGATGAACTGGTTTTGAGAGTTGGTGATCCAGATCACGCCAGCGTTTCTGGGAGCGTAGGGACCGTTGTAGGTGGCCGTCCTCACGCTGAAGGAGAGGCTGCCGTCTGTATCGCGCAGGTCTCCAAAGATGACGGACCCGGCGGGGTTGATCAGATCAGCCAGCAAGAGGCTGAGCATGATGATAAGCGTAATTGTGACTGCGGTTTTGCGCATGTTTTATTCTCCAGGATAAGCTCTGAATTGGGTGTTGGCGCTTATATGCAACTGCCATTCCACAAAGGGAGTTATGTGCGGGATTATTATACTTGACACCCTGGCTAAGTTGCGCAAACTTGTACTTGATCATCTGGATCATGGGAGGAATCAATGAAGAAGCTCGCTCTGCTTTGCGCGGTTTTGACCGCGGTAGCCTGTCTGGCAGCCTTGCCACCGGAATATGGCGTGTCCATCCAGCCTACCTTGATTCGGGAATCCTGGTACGACTACATGATGGGTTCCTACAACAACCTCCCCATGCAGGAAGTGCCGTCTCAGTTTGGCGGGGGCAGGTTTTTCACCTATCACGCGCGCCTCACTCAGACCGGCCTGCGCAAAGTCTGGTTTGGCTACATCAACGATGCCGGATTGCTGGCCCCCATGGACGATCCCTGGATAGCCACATCAGTTTATATGGGCTATCCGGCCCTGAGCGTGGACCGCGAGCTGGGCAAACCTTTCTATGCCTGGCACATGAGCAATGACGCGGACACGGAGTATGAGATCGCCTTCATGTATGATATGTACCCACAACAGACGCCCGGCATCTATTCCAGCCTCCAGTATCCTTTCGACCCTCCCAATACCCCTCCCGGGCATGAAAACGATGAGTTCCTCTGGGCTACGCTGCAGACCGGTCCGTCTCCAAACCCCGGGATGCGAAGGGTTTATGTGATGGTCAGAAACTACGCTTACGACGATCATCCCAGCGAAAACGTCCTGATCGCTTATGCCGACTACAACGAAGCGATGCTGATGGCGGACCAGAGTTTCACATGGAGCTATACCAGCATTCCGCAATTGGACGACTGGCATCAAACCACGGAACCTGTGTACCGCAGGCCCGCTGGCAGTCTGGCTGTTGGGGACGACGGCAGAATCTATTACGCGGGCTTGCATTACGCCCGGGATGCAGACTCTGAGCTGATCGACGAACCGGATATCGATGTCTTTGTGTGCGATAACTATGGAGCCGGCACCTGGCAATACTACAGCGCTTCCAGCAAGGTGCCGTCCTACAATCCCTGGAATCCCTTCCTGATGCGTCACGCCTTCTATGACGACGCGGAAGAGCCCATCCCGGACGAGCAGATCTACTACCAGACCGCTTTTGTGAGGCACTTCAACATCAGCCTGGATTCCGCCGGCAAGCTGCACATCCCCAATATCTGGTCTCTGCGGATTGGAGACCCCAACCTCCAATACCGGCTCTTTTCCACCATCAAGGAAGCCGTGTTCGATACCGCCACCCACACTTTTGAGATCAGGGAGATCTACCCCAAAGCCGGAAACAGCATCGATGACATCTGGTGGATGCCCTGGGACGGGGATGGAGACCATCAGGCCGACAACTGGCCGCTGGACCAGCTCCAACCTGAGTTTACTTACAACTTCCCCTATTGCCACTGGGACGAGACGCTGCACTTTGACGCTATGATCTTCCACTACGGCAATCTGCATATCAGCGAAGACGACGGCAGCGGGGCCATGGTCTGCCTCTGGGAAGACAGCTATAAGGCGCGCTGCTACAACCTCTACCCTGCCGATTTTCCACAATACCAGCCCTGGGCCCAGGCCCCTGAAGTGATGATTTCCGTGAGCCCGGACCGCGGCCTATCCTGGAGCGATCCCATTGTCCTTTCATCAGTTGACACTCCCGAGCTGGCTGGCATGATCCCTATGTGGGTCTATCCCTCCGACCGCATGCAGTCTGTGAACTCCGGTGGGAATCCGGCTAAACGGCTGTGGCTGATGTTTATGGACGACTATGACTGGGGAACGACTGCCATCACACCTACTCCCCTTCCTCCCAATCGGGGAGATATAATGTATATGGCCCTGGATATCCAGATGCCTCCCAGCGCGATACCTGATGAACCTTTGCCGGGACCGGAGACGTTTGGACTGAGCAACTATCCCAACCCCTTTAACCCTTCCACCACGATCACTTACGAGCTTGCCAAAGCTGGAAGGACCAGGCTGGCGGTTTATAACCTCAGAGGCCAGATGGTGAATATCCTCAGCGATGAGCAGCAAAGCTCTGGAACGCATAAGATCGTCTGGGATGGGCAGGATTCCCATGGCCGGTCATTGAGCTCGGGAGTCTATCTCCTGAAGCTGGAAACCGATGGCAAGACAGCCCTCCACAGAATGATGCTGGTGAAGTGATTGGCATGTATTGAGGAAAAAAGGCCACACATCCCCAAAACCTGCTAAAAAAACTCGTTGACAGAATAAATCAGCTCTCTAGCATAGTTGCTATAATGTAACAACCTGTAAGAGAGGTGGTTTAATGAAACCGAGAGCCCTAGCAATTCTGATGTTTTTTGTCATGGTCCTGACTTTGTCGGCGGCCGCGTTACCCAAGGTCCCCACTAACCGTCCGGCTTACGCTTCAGACCTGATCAAGGTGAAGCTTTCTCCTGATGCCGTCCAGCGCGCTGCTTTACCGCAAGGCCTCTATGCGGAGTCAAACTCCTTCGGGGTCAATGAACTGGATCAGCTTATGAGTGTCAACGGCGGCACCAAAGTGATCAGAGCCCACCGTCGGCTCAAAGATACAGCCTGGGAAGCCCGTACTGGCTTTGACCGCTGGTTTTTGATCAAACTGGATGGGCGGGCATCGGTGGATCAGGCGCTTGCCTCTTTCCGCGCCAACCGCTATGTGGAAGATGCTACTTATGAGTATTATGCCTATCCTTCCGCGGTGCCCAACGATCCTCAGTATTCCACCCATTGGGGCCATAACAATACAGCCCAATTCCCATCCTGGAATTCCAGCACCTATCAATTCACAGGGCCTGCCGTAGGCATAGCTGGATTCGATGTGGACGCTCAACTAGCCTGGGATCTTCCTCAGGGTTATGGATCTGCCGATATCGTAGTGGCAATCATAGATTCCGGTGTGGATACTTCCCACCCCGATCTAAGGCAGGTGACAGGTTATGACTTTGGTGATAATGAT